>JBQGON010000057.1:0-19723 GCA_052087065.1 Vibrio sp.
CAGATCCAAGATGGTGAAATGATTGGCCTTTTGGGACCATCGGGCTCTGGAAAAACCACGTTATTGCGCATCATTGCCGGATTAGAAACGGCGAATAGTGGTTCTATTTTATTTGGTCAACGCGATGTAACGCAGTTGCATGTGCGGGAGCGGCGCGTTGGCTTCGTCTTTCAAAACTATGCGCTATTTCGGCATATGACCATTGAAGAGAATGTCGCTTTTGGTTTGCGTGTCATGGATAAGCGTCATCGCTTATCCTCTTCACAAATTAATCAGCGCGTTGCACAATTATTGGAAGTCGTGCAGTTGGGGCATCTTGCTAAGCGCTACCCAGAGCAACTGTCCGGTGGGCAAAAACAGCGTATCTCTCTGGCGCGAGCGTTGGCAACGCGCCCTGAGGTGCTATTACTTGATGAGCCGTTTGGCGCATTGGATTCTAAGGTCCGCAAAGAGTTACGCCGCTGGCTGCGCAGCCTGCATGATGAAATGAAATTTACCAGTGTGTTTGTCACTCATGACCAAGATGAAGCGATGGAGCTTTCTGACCGCGTTGTGGTGATGAGTAATGGGCGGATTGAACAGGTGGATACACCGACGCAGTTATTTGCTCAGCCCAATAGTCAGTTTGTGTTCAATTTCCTCGGCAATGTGAATGTATTCAAAAGCCAATGGGATGGTAATAAGCATTGGGTAAATGACAAAGCGTGGTTGATTCCTCATGATAAAAAGGAATTTCAACAACATGGTCTGCTCTTTGTACGGAGCCATGAAGTGACCTTAGCGGATAAAGCGAGTCCGCAGATTCACTTACCCGCTAAAATTATGTCTGTTTCCCCGGTTGGGGCAGAGGTACGAGTCGAAGTCGCCCCGATAGGGTGGCAAGCCGATGATTTCTGGGAGGTCACTTTGTCGCATCAGGATTTTAATCCTGACACTATTAAACGTGGGGCAGAGGTATTTTTAACACCGCGTGCGGGCTATTTTTTCCCTGAAGGTTCAGATACGCCGCATCACTTAACGTGGCCATTCTTAGCGAAGGACACGGTGATGTTTGAAATTTAGTCGGCGATTAACGGCAGTAAAAAAGCTCAGGAATTATCCTGAGCTTTTTGGTTTCTGAATCGGTTCAATGTAGAAGCTGTGGCGTAATCAAGGTTTTATTGAATTGGTGCATCATGTGCTGGATATCATTTCCCGTGTATTCAATATTGATCAAAATCGAACGGTTGCAAATATCCCCAATAACATCCGGTAATGCCTTATCTCTTAGACGAAAGTGAATGATGTCTTCTTCCGTCAGCTGATTCACTTCCTCTTCGAATAATTGAATAAAATTATAGAGTCTAGGTAATTCATGCTTTGCCAATGATATAAATGCACAAACATCGTTTCTGAACATAAATCCTCCAGTGTGGGAGCGTTCACGGTTGTTGCTTTCGTTTTTATCGTTATATAGTTGCTATTATTGTGGCAAAACGGTGAAGTTCTATAAAAATCGTCATTGAATTGACAGCATTTGGTACTTAGTCACATTCTGACAATAAGATACCCGATATGGACGGTAATCTAAAAAAGCTTTTTCGAGCGTGAATATAAAAAAAGAAGTCATTTTATGGCTTCTTTTCCTGACAAGTTTAGTGGGATTGGGACTTGATGTATAAGTCTTTGGTATAGATTTTTCCTTCTGCATTATGCATTGGGAAACCGCCAACAGTGGGTTTAATGAGGCGCGCTTGCATATAGAAATAGATCGGAGCAATCGGCATATCTTGGCTAAGTAATGTCTCCAAGTAATTGTAGTGATGATTACGTTCACCTTGGTCGGTCGCTAGTTGCGCTTGCTTTAATGTCGTGTCGTACTTTTTATTGGCGTAAAACGCGTAATTACGTTCATTTTGCGAAGAAAATAGGCTGAGGAAGGTAGAAGCCTCATTATAATCACCGCACCAAGAAGCGCGCATAATGTCGAAATTTCCTTGTTTTCTCGAGCTCAGATAAGATTTCCACTCTTGATTCTCAAGTGTAATATCGGCGCCAAGTTCTTTTTTCCACATGGACGCAATCGCGACCGCAATCGACTTGTTACTTTCACTGGTGTTATAAAGTAACGTGCCTTTTAACGGATGCTGCTTGTCATAGCCAGCGTCTTTTAATAAAGCTTTTGCTTTTTCGATACGTTGCGGCTGAGTAAGTTTGGCATACTCGGGCTGTGTGGCTTTGAATCCAGCAACATCTTGATGTGTAAATGTATAGGCTGGCACATTACCGACGTTAGTGATGCCGTCGGTGATCACATGACGACGAATCGCGTAAGACAGTGCTTTACGAACTCTTGGGTCATCAAACGGCTTATGTTTGGTATTAAACGCGTAGTAATACGTACACAGTAGTGGAGTCACCGTATAGGCATCTGGCATCTGTTTCTTTAACATCGGAGCAAGTTGTGCCGGGACATCGGACGTAATGTCGACTTCCCCAGTTCTAAAGCGATTGACGGCGGCTGATTGCTGTTCAAAAGGAATGTAAGTAACGTGATTAATTTCGGTTTTATCATTATTCCAGTAATGAGTATTACGCACTAACTCGATGCGTTCATTAACCACCCATTTTTGCAGTTGATAAGCACCGTTAGACACCATATGCTGTGGTCTTGCCCATTTATCGCCATATTTTTCTACAAGATGGCGAGGAACTGGCATCATTGAGGTATGGCCGGTCATCGCAATAAAGTAAGGAACGGGTTTATCGAGTGTAAATTGGAGTTTGTGTGCATTAATTGCCACCACGCCTAACTCACTCGGTTTCTTCTTACCATCGATGATCGCTTTGGCGTTTTTAATCCCAGTCAGTTTGATATACCAAGCGTTGGGAGATGCAGATTTTGGGTCAACCACGCGGCGCAAACTATACACAAAATCTTGCGCAGTGACAGGTGAACCGTCTGACCATTGGGCATTTTTACGCAGATAAAAAGTGAACGTGGTATTGTCTTTATTTTTCCAGTGTGAGGCGACACCTGGAACCACGTTACCGTTATTATCTTGTATCACTAAACCTTCAAAGAGATCGCGTATAATATGCATTTCTGCCATCCCTTCAGCTTTCATGGGATCCAGTGTGGCCGCTTCTGCATCATTGCCGCGTACTAATATCTGTTGCTTGGCTAACTGTGTGTTTGGCGGTACATTTGCAGCATGGGCAGCAATATTTGATGTCATGAACAGTGTTGCAGCAATGGTTGTCGCAACGAGTGTCTTAGTGTTTGAATTCATACTACGTCCTTGTGATAGCGTCGACCAATATCTAAGCGATAAGAGCCTTAGAGTGTACCTGTTTATGAGGATAAATTGGAGTGTTACCGCCATCATAATCAGGTTTATTAAACAGTTGAACCACTAACGTCAAAGGAATATGACATGAAATCAATCAAAACTCGTTCACAGCGTGGACAACTGCTTATGTCACCCACACAGTATGGCCAGTCCTCTTTAGGCGCGCCATTGCTGTATTTTCCGGCACAATGTCAAACTGACGAAGCAGGATTGCTGTTTGCGGGGATGCATGGGGATGAAACCGCCTCGATCAGTTTGTTATCAGCGGGGTTAAGAACCATTGAGCAAGCCAGTTTGCATCATCATGTGATTGTGTCGGCGAACCCTGATGGTAATCAACTAGGTCTACGCTCAAATGCCAATGGAGTTGATTTAAATCGTAATTTCCCCACTCGGAATTGGTCAGGCGAGGGCACGGTGTATCGCTGGAATAGTCATGCCGAGACCCGCGATGTGCATTTAGATACCGGCGCTTATGGGGGATCAGAGCCTGAAAACCATCATTTAATGAGATTGATTGAGCAGTTACAGCCAGCCTTTATTTTCAGTTTTCATGAGCCATTAGCGTGTATTGATGCAGGGCAACATCAAAAGCTGGGACAAACGTTGGCGGATGTATTCAACTTACCGCTGATGGATGGGGTGGGCTACGATACACCGGGGTCGTTCGGAACATGGTGTGATGAGCAACAGATCCCCAACATAACGCTTGAGCTCCCACCCATCTCCACTGATGAAGTGACTGAGACGTATCTCGATGCAGTGCTTGCTTTACTCACCAATGACATTAAACTTAATGCAACTGTTTGATTATCATAATTGTCTTATAAATAAGAAAACAGTCATGAATGCACATTTTACTTTGGGTTATTATCCCAATGGTGTGATTTTTCCACCGTGTTCATTGCGCTGTTTGGGTAAGCTGATAGAATTGTAGTGGCTTAGAAACAAATGAATATTTTGCAATATGCATAGGCTTATAGCTTATAGCTCTGATAGGAGCTTTGTGCATGGTGCGAGTAATATTTCTATAACAACGTCCAAAAGCTACATCATAGTGTTTAAACATTATCATGATAGTTGAAATAACGGCTAAATAATAAATGAGTGTTTAGCACTCAAATAAACAATAAAAATATAATGGATTATCGGTGACGATACTCCCTTAAAGGCATTGCTTAGGCAATGCCTTTTTTATTTGTTGAACCTATTGTTATCCGCGCTGCGCACAGGTCACGCACTACGACGTTCCACCAGTTTGGCGGCTTGTATCGCCAGCATCGGGCCAAAAATCAGCATAAAGAGCAAACGACATGTTTGCATCGCCATAACAAATGGCAAGTCGATATGGTGGGAGCTCGCGGCGATAATAGCAATGGCGTCGGCCCCTCCGGGACTCATTGCTAAATAAGCCGTTAGTGGATCGATCCCAAAGTAGCGCACTAATCCCCAAGACAAAATGCCGCAAAACCCAATTAATAACGTGATGGATAAAAAGATGTTGGGCAAAATCTTTAACGTGTAGCGCGTTGCATTACCCGTAAATTTTGAGCCAATATGCCAGCCAATGATGGAGTAAGAAGCGAGCAGGAGCAGTTGAGGAAGGGTAACGGTAAAATCGTGCCAATAATTGACGGCCAACCCACTGGCAATCCCGAGCATTAACGGACCAGATGGTAACTTGATTCGTTGACTAACGACCAAGATCACTGCGATTAAAATTAACGTTTTTAGTAAGCCAGTATGATCGATATTGCTATCAATTAAATGGGTATGCTCAGTGGGCAGGTGATTGGCTGGCATAAATAGGTGTGTAACTACTGCCGCTGTCAGCGTTACCAGGATCACACGCAGATATTGCATCAGAGCAACGATTTTAACATCGGCGCCGTAGTCTTGTGCGAGTAGCGTCATTGCCGCCGCTGCGCCCGGACTGCTGCCCCAAATGGCAGCGGTTCCCGGGACAATTCGGCGGTACGCCAACAACGCACTTAATGCGGTACTGGCAATTAATACCGATAAAACACCGCCAATGAATAAACTAAGATTTTGGCTAATGGCATTGAGAGCACTCATGGATAACGCTTGAGATATCATTAAACCCAATACGGCTTGAGCAAAGTTGATGATTTGTCTGTGGGGCCTTAATTCTACATTTTTCTGGGCAAACAGGATGGCCGTCAGCATTGGCCCTAACAAAAAGGCCGCCGGGACCGATAAGTAGTGAAATCCAAGTGCGATGGGGAGCGATATTATGGCTAGTGCAAACCAGCGGAAAAGTTGGCGGGAAGGAGTCAGGCCACGCATGTAGGTTAAGTTCTCATTGTGATAGTGGGAAACAATAATGGCGTATTTGAGTATGAATTACAAAACACCATTATTGTTGTACTAGGAAATTAGGTAGTGATTTAAGCGCAACTGAACACGCTTTTATTCACTAGGAGTCGGTTTCAGTTGTTGGCAGAACCAGTCGACAATGATCTTGATGGTTGCGTCTTGATACCAACTTTCGTCCCCATGGTCTGCGCCTTCAATTAAGTAATAATCTGGACTATGCCCATGCTCTTGCAAGGCTTCATACAATTGGGCTCCCTGAACCGGGGAAACCAAAGAGTCATTGCTGCCATGCATAATTAAGAAGGGCGGAAGACCCGCGCGCATGTGCCCCAAAGGGGAGGCAAACAACGCTTTGGGCTTGTCACTGTTAATGGTTCCCCCAAGGTGATCATGAAAAGCAATACCGTTGATCAATAACGCTTCAGGGACGTTCGCTTGTTGGTGACTGGCATTGACATCACCTTCATAACCTTCCCCAATATTAAGTAAATTCGAAATGCCGTACAAAGTGGCGACGGCATTGACATTCGAGGGTTGCTCTAAGAACCATCCTTTATCGAACTCCACTTCTTCATTCGTGGCGCCCATCATTTCAGCGAGCCAACCACCGGCAGAATTCCCCAAGACCCCAATTCGCGACACATCGATATTATAAGATTCTGCATTGGCACGTAAAAAACGCACTGCTGATTTACCGTCGACTAAGGGAGCGGGAAAGGTGTGGGGGAGGACACGATATTCTACAGCTGCAACGACAAATCCGGCTTGGGCGAGTTTCATTCTGGTTTCAATGAATTTGTTTCTTTGTGCACTGGTAAAGCCTCCACCAGGATAAAAAACAATCGCTGGTTTTTTATGTGAGGTTCTGGGAACCAGTAACGACATGCGTAATTGAATATTTTCACTTTCATGAGGAATTTGCGAATAAATCACATCACTGATCGAATCTACTGGGGGGGCGGCAATTTTTGCGGCTTGGATAACCTTAGCCCCGTATGTGTAACCCGGTAAGCTTTGTGTTTTAAAGTCAGGTGCTTCATCTAGTGATTGATTGTGATCAGGCAAAGTCTGAAACTTCGGCTTTTTATTCGACATAACGACACAACTCCGGTTCTGGTTGAAGGCAACTGTCCTACTAGTATAAGCATAGATAGTTAGGAATAACTTTGATCTTCTAGGCTTTTTTAACCTAGTTAAATCAATATGCCAGCGTTTGAAAAATAAACGATGTGATTGTTGAATAATAGATCACTGTGAGTTTATGTCAGTGAATCGTAGACATTACAGGGTTGGTCACTCGGTAGGCTAGGCAATTCTGCCTAGGTAATCATCGCCATGACAATAAGGGAGATAACGTAAATTTTACAAAAGTCTTTGTTTGTTATTTTTATGTCAGAGGGGGCGAAATACTCCTTTGTAGTCATTTGTTAGGAGTTTAAAAGCGCCTATTCTAGTCTCAAAGACCGACATGTTAGTGGTTTTACCGGTGACCAGCAGAGCTAAGGATAGAGCTTGGAGTTACTCGCTTGAGTTTACTTTTATAGTGGTTTAGGTAACTCTATGATAGTAATAAGGATTATATGACATATGAATAGTGAACTTCCTGTGATGAAAAAACAGCAGAAATTACTGACGTTTTTCAAAAATAAGAATATGAATAAAACGATGGAGTTTGTGGTGGTGGGCTTGGCGTTTTCAGCCATTGCTGTTGCCGTATTGAACTCGTGCCTTGGTTTATTGATTGAAGGGTATTTAGCGAAACTATTCTAGAGTCCCTTTGAGGGTAGGACTCCTACCCTCAAAGGGTTTTCTTTACCCTAACGCCTGGGTAATTAAGCAATAGGCGTTAAACGATGACAGCGACTGAGGTTGTCTACCTGCATACATCGCCGATACATCATCGGCTTGCGAAAGCCCCCAACGTTGTAATTCATCCCCGAGTTGATGCACTGCCGGCGTATCAACGCGTACAAACTTACCGAGATTGTCTGCGAGTAGGAAGGTCAGTAAAGCCTTGGCATCTGCGTCATTGATGGCGATGACCGGGCCGATCGCATCACCGCGACCAAAATGGCGATAGCAGGCGATACCGACAAGAGTGTTATCTCTTTCTAACACAATAGTCTGCTGGGTTTCAGAGAGTATTTCTTTGAATACTTTCTCACGATCCATGCCACTTGCCTGATTCAATAACTCGAGCACGGTAGCGTAATCACCCGATTGCATGACTCTAATCGTCTGATGATCGTTATTGAGTGGTTGGTTATCGGGACAGCTAACATAACCTTGATACTGTTTAATTCGCGCATATTCTTTAAAGCCTAATTTTTCATACAAGGGGTGGCCAGCCTTTGTGGCTGAAAGGAAAAACGATGGGCACTGGCTTTCTTGCATGATTGCCGTGACAATTTTACGACCAAGTCCATAGCCTTGATATTCATCGGCGATCACCACTAAACCAATACTCGCATAGGATCCTTGTTCAACCACACATGCGGTGCCAATCACTTTCCCTTCATGTTCCATAACGATAGCGGTTGATACATTAAACATGGTCAGCCAGTCTTCTTGGCGATGTGGCCAATGTAGATTTTGTGTGAGTTGATAGGCTTGAGCGATATCATCGACCCGCATTTTTCGTAAACGATAATTCAATTTGGCGGTGTTTGCTGACATGTCACTGCTCCTTTCAAGACGTTTGATCGTAGTATTATATTTCATTGACAGAGCTTAAATGCAAGTGATTCTCATTATTTATATTGAGTTTATGCATAATGAGGTACTCTACAGTCTCTAGAGCAAGGCGTGCGGCAAAGGCGAGCCCAATGAGCAGGGCTCGCAAGTTAGGCATCTCGGCCGCTAGTACTTAGCGGCTTGATCAACAACACCTACGAGTGGCTGCTGTTTAATGAGGCGTTGCAGATTCTGTTGTACCGATTCGAATCCGGCTTCAGTACGCGTAATGCCCGCAATATGAGGAGTAATTAACAGATTGGACTGTTGCCACAAAGGGCTATCTTCTGACAGGGGTTCTTGTTGAGTGACATCTAGAATCGCATGTCCCAATTGCCCACTATTCAATGCCGTTAATAGATCGGCTTCATTGACGTGTCCACCGCGGCCAATGTTGATGACGCAAGCCCCTGTATTCAGTTGCTCAAAAACGTCATGCTCCAAAATGTGATGGGTTTCATCGGTGAGAGGGAGCACACAAATGATGCAATCTAACCCTTTGAGAAACGAAGAAAATTCTGCCTCTCCTGCATAACAGTCTACATTGGGCAAGTCATGTTGCCGGCTTGCCCACCCTCGCAGTGCGAAGTTAAACGCAGCCAGATGTGTGAGCACCGCTTTTCCTTGTTGGCCAAGCCCCATTACACCAATGCGGTATTGATGCGCCGGGACAATATGCTGCTGCTTCCATTGCTGGGCATTATGTTGACTTTGATACAGCGGGAACTGACGATATACCGACAATACTGCGGTACAAGCGTATTCCGCCATTTGCTGTTCTAAATCGGTATTGATCATTCTTACCACGGTAACTGACTCAGGAATCGAGTTAAAATCGATTTGGTCGACACCCGCTGAAACGGTAAAAATGACTTTCAGGTTGGTCAGACTCGCGAGGATATCGGCGGGGATTTTCCATGCAATGATCGCCTCAACATCATTTAAATCGCCATGGTCAGGCCACACGCGAAATTGCAGCTCGGGTAACGCTTGTTTGAGGGCTGCTTGCCACGCAAGTCCACGCTCTTTTTCCAAGTAACATAATACAACCACACTTCTCTCCTTGTGTTTGGTGTTGAGATAGGCTGCGACAAGCGCCTAACTTGGTATTAGACTCTCATTATACGAAATAGACAATCCTATGAGTAGTGCAAACTCAAAGCCATCAGCGGCAACAACATCAAACGCTGACTGCTTAATTGTCATGCAGCTCCATCAGATTATTCGACGGGGCTACTCGAATTTATGGGTTGTCATATTGATTTTAGATTCAGTATGATGTCATCAACGCTTTGAAATCAATCAAGGAGCAAATAATGAGTCAATATATCCCACCTAAAGTTTGGACACCATCAGCAGAAAATGGCGGTAAATTCGCCAGCATCAACCGTCCAACAGCTGGGGCACGAGAAGATAAAGAGTTGCCTGTTGGCGAACATGATTTGCAACTGTATTCACTCGGCACACCGAATGGGCAAAAAGTCACCATTCTGTTAGAAGAGTTACTTGAAGCGGGAATCGACAGCGCCGATTACGATGCTTTCTTGATTAATATCGGTGAAGGCGAGCAATTTGGTAGCGGTTTTGTTGCCGTCAACCCAAACTCTAAGATCCCCGCACTTATGGATTTCTCTCAAGAAAAACCAGTGCGTGTATTTGAATCTGGCTCGATTATGATGTATCTCGCCGAGAAGTTCGATGCCTTCATTCCTAAAGGCGTTGATCGTACAGAATGTCTCAATTGGCTATTTTGGCAGATGGGCAGCGCACCATTTGTCGGTGGTGGTTTTGGTCACTTCTACAACTACGCACCTGAAAAACTTGAGTATCCAATTGATCGTTATACCATGGAAACCAAGCGTCAGTTAGATGTGTTAGATAAGCAATTAGCCAATCATGAATTCGTTGCTGGTGAAGAATACACCATTGCCGATATGGCAATTTGGCCTTGGTATGGTGCACTAGTGCTTGGTGAACTGTATGATGCCGCTGAGTTCTTGGATGTGAAAAGCTACACCAATGTCGTGCGTTGGGCGAACGCGATTGCCGAACGTCCGGCAGTAAAACGAGGTCGTATTGTCAACCGTACATGGGGTGAACCTCACTTAGCTGAGCGCCATAGTAAAGACGATTTCAATAATCTATAACAAACATTCACGTGTTTGAATCGTGACGCCCCAGCTCATTGAGCTGGGGCGTTTTTGTTTCTTGTCTTCTGCTGCGCTGACAGGTAGTCTTCTTGCGTCTTAAAAAAGGAACTGCTTGGATGAAGTCGCTGATAAAATTTACCGTATTGACTAATATTGCGTTATTTGTGCTGCTGTGGCTAGAAGAACGTTATTTCCATTTATTAGGCATTGTACACTGGATCGACTATGCGTTTTTCGTCTTGATCATCGTGTGGGGAATCGCGGTGCTGGTGTATATCGCGCCGCCTTCAATGAAAAAAGGCAGTCAGCGTATTAACCCGCTTTATCGGCAAAAAGTCATGCAAGCGAAGCGCGACGCGAAACAGCAGGCCAACGAGCAACAGACATCACCCCATGCCGATGCCATACCCTTTGCCGTTGCCGGTCTACCGAGCTTGGTCTTAGTTTTGTTCTATCATTTTTTTCTTGGCTAATTTTAAGTACCGCCGATTTTGGTCAGTGGTGATAAAACGGTTGTTACAATGAAGTATTGATAATAAATACCAAAAGTTTGTGGTCGTTTGCGCATTAAGTGACCAGCTTAGACATATTTCCTTCACAACCGAATGATATACAGAATACATAGCAATCGAGGGGGTAGCCGTTAAGGCTAGAACGTCGGTTATCGTGTGTGATTCAGTTTGAGGTTTATCATGTATTTGTCACTCATTCACCGTGTGATCGCGGGTTTTGCGGTAGTGATTTGTTTAGTATTGGGGATAAGTGCATCGGCTTACTTGTCTCAAGATAGAATGGCGACTCAGTTACAGTTAACATCGACGGTTCTACCCGGTATGTTGGATAATTCCAATACGCTTTTGGTCGATATGCAAAACATCAATCGTATTACGCTCTCTCACGCCAATGCGAAGGATGCGACGCATCGTCAGGCTCTAGAAGTCGCCTTTCACCAAGCCGTGAAACATTACCATCAGTCCTATCAAAGCTTGGCGCAAAAATTCCAAAATAATCGGTCATTGCAAACCCAATTGACCGAGATTAATCAACAAGCGGTGCATGTCATCGATCAAGCCACCCAGCAGCTTACGTTGCAAAATGACAAAGAGCGGGTACGTAAAGCGTCGTCCGCTGAATTGACTGCGTTTGAGTCAGGCTGGAAAACGATGGCGCGCGATTTAGGTGCGTTAAATTCGGAAGCGGAATGGAACAACAAGCAAATGGCGGTGATTGATTTAGATGTTGCCGAATCGAAAGGAAAAAACGTCCAAGGTTTATTGCAGAAGGTAATGCTTGTTGATGATCAATCAGCCATTGCCACGATCACCGGTCAGCTGAACGATTATTTATCCGAATTTACCACGCGATTGAACAATGTCATGAAAGCCATGCCAGAGAGCAAAAGCACGTTACAACAGTATCTAGACTTACTTCATCGCACCGTCTCTGAGCCGCAAGGCTTGCTCCATCAGCATGTTCGCTATTTGTCTCTTCAGCAACAAAGCCAACACCAACTTCAGGCGATGAGCCGTGATGTCGACGCCATCATTGAGCATGCCGAGACATTAACGGAAAAAGTGCGTTCTCTTGCAACGCAGGCGAGACACGCGGCTGACGAGCAAGCTCAGTTCGCGATATGGAGTATTTTGATTTCAGCGCTGATCGCCATCATTGTGGCGGTGTTTGTGGCAGTGACCGTGGTGTACTCGATTAAATCACCGCTAGCGGTGATGACCAAAGCCCTCAACGAATTATCACAGGGTAATCTCACATGGCGAATCAAACAAACCTTCCGTTCCGAGATGGGCGTGGTGGTAAGGGATATTAATGCCCTAGGCGAGCAGCTTCATCAGCTGATTGGTTCGGTGCATGGTTCATCACGCACGTTAAGCCGTGTGGCAACAGACAGCCATACGATGATAGACAAAACCCATCGTGATCTGGTAACACAAGATAAACAAACCAACTCAATGGCCGCCGCAGTCACTGAAATGGAAACCGCGGTGAACGAGGTAGCCAAATATTCGGGTGATACGAGCCAAGAAGTGGAACAAGTGACTCTTTTAGCCAATAACAATATCGATAATATGCAGAGTAACTTACAGTACATTCAATCGCTTAAAACTTCATTAGATGAAGCCTCTTCACTCATAACAACGTTATCGCAAGAAACGGAGAGCATTAACCAAGTGATTGAAATGATACAAAATGTCTCTGAGCAAACCAATTTGTTAGCGCTTAATGCAGCGATTGAAGCCGCGCGCGCAGGCGAAAGCGGGCGAGGGTTTGCGGTGGTCGCCGATGAAGTACGTACTCTCGCAACACATTCACGCCAATCGGCGGATGAAATTAATAGCAAAGTATTGGCGTTGCAGAAAAAAGCCCGTGACGCCGTGTCGCTCATGACTCAGAACCAAGAATATGCGGATCAATCCGTAACACAAACCCAGGATACTCATCAATCTCTGACCAGTATGATTAACCGCTTGGGCGTGATTAATGATATGAGTCGGTCGATTGCTGTCTCGTGTGAACAGCAAAGTGTGGTCGCAAAAGACGTGGCAGAAAATATTGTCAATATTTCTGATATGGCGAACACCATGACTCAAGATTCCGATACCCTTGCACAGCATAGTCATTCGCTTGATGAATTAGCCAAAGAACAAGCGACGCTCGTAGCGAAATTTACGATATAACACGGGTTACGCGACGCCTTCATCATGGGATAAACGAGACATAAAACCATAATATTGTACTGCTTTGTGTCCAATATTATGGTTTTTCATATAGAGCTCGACTCGCTAGGTATTTCCGCCGTTCTGGCTCTGTTTTCTATTTTTCCCATCAAATTTTTATTTCTGTTAGATTTCGCATGGGAATGACACGCCATTTTTGATATAAAACTATGCAATCGATTGGTATTCATGTGCTTTGTTACTTGCAAGGTATGGCGGTAGCGTGGGAAACATCACCTCATCGGTTGAGATAGCGCTCCCTCCCAATTTGCCTTTCACTGATTGAAGTATGAAACGAGTGCAAAAGGCGTATCCAAGGTTAAAAGTGCGCTTGCGCTGCGCGATCGGTAAAAAATCTCCAAGTCAGGTGCTCGGAAGCTTTGACTGACGGCAATGTTTATGCGGTTTTTGTGGCTCTCAACCCCCAGAGTAAGCTCAACCTCGCTAGAGTCCAGTTGTTGGAGCGGTAGATATTATGGATGTCCTGTCAGTGCGTCTATTTTTGTATGGATATACAGTTTATTTTTCAAAAACCTGCTTTTTTGCGCGTTTAGCCATTTTAAATATCTCAATTGTGCATGGTTTGTACTGGCACGAATTCAGAAATCCTTTTAGTATCAACGAATAAGAATATACGCAGAAGAAATAACAGGCCGTGGATAAATGTGAAAACGCGCACGCTCGTTTTTCCAGTTTGGTTTTTGCGGATATGAATGAAAATGCATTATTCTTCAGTAAATTAAAAGAGTCTTTGAGTGAATTTTAAAATGTGTAAACGCGCATGCGCACTATTAAAATGTTATGTTGCAATTCAAGGAAAGTGTATAGCTCAAACTTACCAAGTAAAAATGGGCATATACCCCAGAAACGATTCAGGTGGTTATTCTAAATGGATCATGGTTGCAAAAAATAACTCTGCAGTTCGTGTTAAAGTCATCCTCGGTCGTGGTAAATACTGTGACGCAATTAACGCTCAAACAATGCCCAGTAAATAGACCTCCGCTATTTGTCACGCTTTTATCAGTGTAGATTAATAGTGGTATTGGGCGGGTTTAAATTGACCCAGTAGAGACATCTAAAACCCGCCGTCTGCCCACAATATACCCATGCAAGAGACTATGGCGTCAATAGTTAATTTTTGGCGCTATCTTTATCCCACATTACGCCGTCTCTTATCATTGAATTAAGTATTACAACCATCTTTCTCATGCAGGCAACGATTGCGACTTTTTTTGGTTTACCTGCCGCGAGTAATCGTTCATAAGTAGCCTTAAAAACTGGGTTACATTGGATGGCAGACATCATTGCCATATACATAACGGTTCTAACTTGAGGTCGACCTCCTTTTATCATCCGTTTGCCTTTAAAGCGTCCACTTTCTCTTGTTATAGGTGCTACGCCAATGAGAGAAGAAGCTTGCTTGTTAGTGATAAAACCGAGTTCGGGTACATTGCTAATTAGGGAGGCGGCTAGGACTTTTCCAACGCCTGGCATGCTTTGAAGAATGGTGCTCTTAGCTTGGTACTCAGGACTGCTCTCAATCAGTTTTGCTATTTTTGCCTCTACTTTTTCAAGCTGATTTTTTAGAGCGGTCAGAATCGGGGTAATGGTCGATGAGATATTTTTAGGTAATATTTGTAGTCGGTTTCTTTCCATGGTTTGCATGGTGAGTAGTTGGTTCCGCCTCGTGACTAAGTCACTCATAAGGCGTATGTTTTCGCTTTTTAGCTTAGTCAGTTCGGGTTGAACTCTTTCGGCATAATGTGCGATGAGCGCGGCATCTAAGCGGTCATTCTTAGCACGTTGCCCAATAGCCTCAGCAAACCTTTTAATACGTAGTGGGTTGGCAACAACATAAGGTAATTTGGCTTTGTCACATGCGAGTATGAATGGTATTTCTAGTCGACCAGTCGCTTCGATAACGACCCGTTGAGGTCGATGCTTCCGAATTGTTTTTATTGCATCGATGATGCCTTTTTCAGTGTTTGGAACAGTGAAGTAAATATCGAGCGGTCGAATGTAAATGTCTAATTGTGACTTACCAGTATCAACGCCAACATTAATGTTTTGAAGTGTGTTTGTATTCATAATAAGCTAACTCTTGCTTGCAAATGCGGGCTCGAGACCCAGAAGACTATTCGAGTGTGGTGCTTGGAGTTCTATCTGACGTTCGTACTTGTTATCGGTCTCTCAATAGAGGAGCCATCGTTTAATCGAACTATCAGATAGAAGAACTTTAGTTGCAGCTAAAGTCTGGGTCTCACCTTACCCGATTCGAGCACTTATTATCCATACAAGAGACTGTTGCGTTATAGATATTATTGGTGTTGTAACGTGAGCATTGTGTGCTCACTTTATCCAAGGAATAGCATTTTGAGAGATGAGCTAAGAAAAAAGATTATTGAAGTTTGTGATTCTAAAATTGAGAAAAAAGGCGTTGATGTGGGGTTATCCTTCTACGCATTTTTTAAAAATAGAAATGATCACCCTGAGGTACTTATGGAGGCAGCTCGTTGGTGGATTAAAACGGATAAATTAGATCATTTCGAAAAAGCCCAGAAAATAAAGGAAATGGTTAAATCGGGTGTCTAGCCAAATAAGGCATTCATACGATAAAATATGCGTTATTTTCCCTATGGTCCAGTCGTTTACCACAATGCAGGAATGGACGTGACGTGGTTAAATCAGAATTTTTTGTCTGGTTTTGGTGGTTTTCGGTCGGTATTGACCATCACAGTATGAGTATTATGGCTGTCTTGTGAGTCGCGTTAAAGAGTGGAATTAACCGATGATTAAAGCAATATATTTTGATCTGGATAATACATTAGTTGATCGAATGGCGAGTATAGAAAAATTTGCCCGTACATTTGTCTCTCATTATTCCGATTGTTTAGTGAGTGTGTCTTGGAATAAAGTGGCGTCACTGATCCAACAGGTTGATAACGGAGGTTATCTGGCTAAGGGATCTAAATACAAGAAAATTTATGAAGCAATAGGCTGTGAGTTAAGAGCCAGTTTATTGTGGTCAAAAGAAATAAGCTCCAGTGACATTACAATTTATTGGAGAGAACAATTTCCAAAGTGTACTGTTGAGATGTCGGGGGCAAACAGACTGCTCAATTGGTTGTGTGACAACGGTTATTATATAGGCGTTATCTCCAATGGCTCAAAGCTGAGTAGGGAGAATACATTAAAATCAACAAGTTTTAATGAGTTAATCCGTAATTTGGTTAGCTCCGAAGAGTTTGGAGTGAAAAAACCGAATCCGGATATCTTCATTGAAACAGCCAACAAAGCCGGTTTTTCTCCTAAAGAATGCGTTTATGTTGGAGATCATCCGGTTAAAGATGGGCAAGGAGCGTTAGATGCAGGTATGTATAGCGTAATTCTTACTGGATTTAATTTAGAGCAGGAGGTGCCTGAACATTGCGTTAAAATTAATTGTCTATCAGAATTAATCAAAGTGTTAAAAAGTCCCTTAATACATCAATTCAATTGACAAAATATGCATCACGATATTCGGCTCCTAACCTATCTCTCCACTATTATGCAATTGAACTCATCGTTGGGGGCTCTCATTTAATCTTTCGTTTATAGCAAATATAAAACGAAAGGATTTAGGCTTAAGCACTACAATGCAAATCTTCAGTATCATGAATTTCTTGATGAAGGCGTTCCTCTCAATTTTATACAGCTGCCGGAGGCTCTGCCTCCGACAATGATTGCATTAAATTTAACTTAATGATTTATTACTTATTTGAAATAAATTGATGTATTTCTTCTACCCAGTCTGATGGATTTTCTATCTGTACTGCGTGACCACTACTGATTTCTTTGTATTGACTATTATTTATCAATTTGGCGACATCTTGGACCATATAGGTTGGAATTAATGTATCGAATGTCAAACCAATGACCAAAGTTTCCGATGTTATACCTTTCAATTCACTGATAATGTCAACTTCCATTCCAAGTTGGATCCTGCGACTTGTTTCAGCATCATTTTTACTATTACAGATAGTTTCGACAACATGGTTGTCCATTTTGGCTAAGAAACTAGGACTCAGAACATGAGAGAGGCCAAAAGACATCGAAAGTTTTGGGTTTGATTTTTCGAGTTCTTTCCATGTGTTAAAGAGCAACTGGTGTCTAGTGTCATTCGAGTTACACCAAGGTGCGCTCAGTACAAGCTTATTGATATAGTGTGGATGTTTACTGGCGAGTACCGCAGCAACAACAGCGCCAAGTGAATGACCTACAACATCGAACTTTTCATAACCACTGTCCGCAAAGATAGCTAAAATTTGGTCTACTAAGAGCTCGACAGAAAGTTCATTTTCGGGCAGAGATGAATCTCCGCAACCGGCATAATCCGGTATGATGACGATTCTGTCGTTTGAAAAGTAGGGATGAATGTTTCCATAACTGCCTTCACCATCACTATTTGTTCCATGTAATAAAATTAATGGTGTGCTATTTTTTCCAAGTCGTTCTTGATTACCATATATAGTATAAGAACATTGGCATGACGCTAAGTTGAGTTGTTTTTTCATTAAGAACCTCACGTTAGAGTAATAACTAGCCAGCGGTCAAAACATGGTGATGTTTTTTAACTGTTATTTTAATAAAAATCCACGACTGGATGTGATTTATTCCAGCAAGACTGCACACCACATTAACCAACATTGTGCTATTCAAAATTAACTGGGCTTAGATAGCCAAGAGTAAAGTGTCTTCTCGTCCGATTATCATCGAGTTCGTTTGCCACATCTGGTTTCTCGTCATTACCGACCCGAATTGGGTTGAAGTCGACAACGCGATATAGGCAATGAGTGCGGATTTTACCAACAAAGCCCGAGATTTAAACCGTTACTCTCAGCCGCGTCGGTTTTCGTCATCTTGATATAGGCATTTCTAGCTCTTCAATCATGAGTCGAACCCGATATCAAACTATAGTATTGCACTGTGTTTTTGTACAGTCATTTTAAGTGTTATGGGACTTTGTTCGCATGACCCTAATTTGAGTGGTTACTTTGAGTTAGGTTTTTTGCGTTGCTCGTCCCTTAACCTGACGTTATATAACATAGGGATAATTAGCGTGATCTTGATTGTTTTCGTTCTTCTATTTTATGTCGTCTGGCGCACTCAGACGTCTTTTGCAGACTTAAAGTCGTGTGATAAGGCTGAGATTGTGAGTAAAGAATATAGAGGGACACTGTTGCAGTTGGTCAGTATTAAGAGCAATAAGGAAATATACGAAATTTGCTTTCAACTGAAGGTAACCAGTTGTTTATGGAATCGAAAAAAGCATATCTATACTAGAGGGCAGTTTGAAGCATTGTTAGATTGTTTAGATAAAGGGGTAGCGGGTAGGTTTGACTCTCCAAATGGTAGGGTGATTGAGGTGGTGAGCTCTCACGACTCGGGTGAAAGCTTACTTCATTTATCAACGCCATTATCGTGGCAACAATATACTTTAGAGAAGAGCATAACCAATGCTATTCGGTCTGATCTGAATGATAATGTTATATAACACTCCACTCAAAGGGATAACAACACGTGCCATTTTGGGTTCCGTTTGGCAAGCCGGTCCTACTGAGTCAATCGATTTGGTTTTGCCCATTAATTGGACGTTAGATGCACAGAGGTATCATGGAAGAGTTATCAGGCGGAAGAGACTCCGCAATATATCGAGATGGTGAAGTCGTCTATCGACCTCTTCAGTCATGGAGTTCTACAATTCATCTTGTTTTGAAGCATCTTGAGCGAGCAAAGGTAGATGAAATCCCAAAGTTTCTAGGTGTTAATCAAAACCAAGAAATCTTAAGCTTTGTCGCAGGTAATACCTACAATTATCCACTAGTTGGCGCCATCGCAACCAATGATGCACTCATGTCTGCGGGTAAATTATTACGTAAAATACATGACTCAACAGTTTCACTCTTGGAGCAAATTGATGTTAATGCACACCGATGGATGTTAGAGCCGAGAGAACCATTCGAGGTTATCTGTCATGGTGACTTTACCCCATACAATGTTGCTCTATTAGAAAATACAGTTGTTGGTGTGTTTGACTTCGACACGTCGCACCCAGCGCCAAGAATATGGGATTTAGCATATTCAGTTTATTGTTGGTCTCCTTTCAAAACTGACAGCAATGATAAACTAGGCACAATCTCAGAGCAGGTGGCTAGAGCTAAGTTGTTCTGTGACAGTTACGGTGCCACTGAATCAGAAAGAGATCAATTAGCCGATGCTATGGTTCAGCGGTTACAGGCTTTAGTATCCTTCATGCGTAGTGAAGCTGAAAATAGTAATGAATCCTTTGCTGAAAACATAGAGCAGGGTCATCTTCAAGCTTATCTAAATGACATAGAATATATCACTGAAAATAAACAAAAAATTCAGTGTGCATTGTGCAACTTACAAACGATTATGG
>JBQGON010000058.1:0-19691 GCA_052087065.1 Vibrio sp.
TAATTACCCCTTGCGTCGTATGGCGGCCTTTAATACGACAAATATCAAAAAATCCTTCAATTTTCTCATTAACACCGCCAATTGGTTGAGATTCGCCAAATTGGTTCATCGAGCCAGTCATCGCAATATCTTGCCGATTCGGATGCTGAGCAAATGCTGACACAATGGCACAAAATTCTGCCATGCTCGCACTGTCACCATCCACCCCACCATAGGATTGTTCAAAGGTAATTCGCGTGGTTAATGGTACCCGAGCGGTGCGCCCAAACACCGAGTGCAAATACGCCGACAAAATCATCACCCCTTTCGAGTGAATACTGCCACCGAGTTCTACACTCCTTTCAATATCGATAATATCCCCATCGCCATAAGACGTGGTTGCTGTAATACGATTTGGCGCTCCAAACGCAAAATCATGACTCGCAAGAACCGATAAGGCATTGACTTGACCAATAGCCTGACCTTGCGTTTCAATCAAAGTGGTTCCGTTTATAAAGGTTTCATGCACGCTGTCTTGAATACGATTAACGCGTAGCTCTTGGTTATGCAGCGCTTCATCGACATGGCTTTGCCTGACCATATTAGAATTGGCTTGCTTCGCCACATAGTTTGCTTCGCGCAGCAGATTAGCAATATGAGCAGCATGCAAAGACAACTTATTCTGACTCCCCGTCATGCGTGAACTATGTTCAATGATACGGGCAATGGCTTTGCGGTCACAATGCAGTAAGTGGTTGTCATGCACCATACTCGAAATAAGTCTGGCGTAATGCAATTCTGAATCAGGCGTGCGCGTCATTTCATCTTCAAAATCTGCGGTTACACGAAATAACTCACTAAATTCAGGATCATACTGCGCTAATAATTGATAAGTTCGATAATCACCGAATAAGATAATCTTCACATCTAACGGAATAGGCTCAGGATCTAAAGACACCGTTCCGGTCAAGGTGACTTCTTTTTCTAGCGAGGTAAAACTCAATTGCCGAGCGCGTAAAGCACGCTTTAAACCATCCCAGACATAAGGTTGTTCAAGCACTTTGACCGCATCCATCAATAACACCCCGCCATTCGCTTTATGCAAACTCCCCGGACGAATCAATGAAAAATCGGTAAACACGGTACCTTTATACGTGGCCGTTTCGATATATCCAAACAACGAGTGATAGTTGGGGTTTTCTTCCACTACAATCGGTAACTCATTGGATGGACGACTGACAACAACGTTTACTTTATAACGTCGAGGTAAGCGCTTATCGAGCGCTGCAGTCGATAATTCCGCTTGCTCTGCGCCTTCTTCCAAAAATATATCAACGTTATCAACAATATCTTTTTGTAATTCGGTTAAATAGTTTTTAATTTCAGGGTAGCGGTTATAGTCTTTTTTCAGTTGTTTAATGACGTGAGTGATCACTCCGCGGGTCACTTCATCATTCAACTTTTTAATTTTATCGGTATATTCTTCTTCGCACTCCGTCAACGTGCGAACCACATTGCGTAAATCCACTTCCAATTGATCAATAATGTGCCCCAATTGTTCTTGCTCTTCACGGCTCAACGCTAAAAAGCTCTCTTCTGTATGCAGCTCATCGCCATTCATGGCCATGAATTGATAATCACCTTGGGGAGTAATTGTCAGACTCACACCACGTTCTTTCGCTAATTGAGTCAAAACTTCTAATTCAGATTCTTGCTTCTTGGCCAGCTGATTTTTGAGTTTTTCTGAACGACTAAAATACATTTCATTATCAAAAGCTAAAGGGATCGCCTTCACTAAACGTCCCATTAACTTTTCGATATCTTGGCGTAACTGGTGTCCAATACCACAGGGCAAGCGTAATACTTTAGGGGTGCGAATATCATCAAAATTGGCGACATAACACCAATCAAACAGCGGTGGATGATCATGTTGATGACGATTGAGATAACGTAAGATCATCGTCCGCTTGCCTAAACCATTTTGGCCTATCGCATAGATGTTGTAGCCTTTATCACGAATGGACATTGCGAACTCAACCGCTTTTTGTGCCCGCTCTTGTCCAACAATTTCATCAACCGGTGACAACTCTTTTGTGGATTTGCATGGCAATAGATCTAAGTCCGCCACTTTATAAAGCTGCTCTGAACGCAGTGTTTGAATGGCCATCGTTCCATCTCCTTGGTAGTTGTCATTCTCGCCTCTCCTTAGTTTAGCCGTAAATTCTCGATTATTTAGTGACTTACGCCATAGCCTAACCCAAGTGAACACTTAATAATCAATTTGGGCAAAAATAATTCGATTTGTCGGTATTACCCTGCTATTTTCGCAAAAAGGCAAATTAAAAAATCTGTTAACAATCTGACATAAATAGAAAAATACGCAATTAACCTAAAAAAATTGTACATAAAATAGACTTTATGTTAATACTTTGAGGTTAAACCATATTTCATAGGTTAAATGAGTGGTAACGTGTAGCCTTACGAAATACATCAACGATAGATTTTCGCTTAACATCACAATAAAATTGCAGCTAATTACGATTTTAAAATAAACAATAAACGTAGTTAATATACAGCACGGTCTATTCCATTAACGGTGATAACCGTGCTTCGCAAACCAGACAGATCCACTCGTCGAACTCATCATAATGGGTCCATTGGGCTTGTTATCGTCACTTTGCTAGGCGCTGTATAAACAGCACCGCTTTGTTTCAATGTAAGCTCCAAGCTATCGATAACATTGAAGCATTTATGGGTATCATCACATGACTGATCTATTTAAAAAAAGTACTATCCATAACCAAGAACTAGAGCTGTTCTCGCAGATATTAGATCACAATACCAATGCTATCGGGGTGACTACGCTCGAGGGTGAACTGATCTATCGTAATAAAACGTTTCAAGAATATTTTCCGTATACTGATGAAACCTATATACAGCCTTTATTTCCCATCACTTTTGAGCGTATTAATTTTGTTAAAATAAAAGCAGAACTTGAATCACAAGAAGAGCCCATCCATTTTGTCGAAACCAATCTACAAAATAATTCGTGGTCACATTTAACGGTAACCCTAACCTCCGTGAACCAAGTGCAATATTTTATCTTCAATATTGACCACATGCTCTCGCCAGAACGCGAAGGTGTACGGGTGAACATGCAACTCGAAAAGATTATTGATCAATTGCCAGTGCTCATCAGTCATCTTGACCATAACGATCAATATATTTTTGCCAACCATGCCTACACCGAATTTTTTCAATGTACGCTTGATGACATTATTGGTCGTCCAATAGAAAAATTTTTAGGAACGGATATCTATGCCCCACTAAAGCATTTAGTTCAGCGTGTCAAAGATGGCAGCCCCGTCGAGTTTGACTTGTCCATTTTTAAAGGGATGGAGCTGAGAATGCTCCAAGTGAGGTTCATCCCTGGTGAAAGTTTCTTCGGTGACTATTATATTTTTGCTCAAGATGTCACAGAGCTACGGACCTTTCAGAAGAAATTAGAGTACCGCGCCTATCACGATTCATTAACGGGATTAACCAACAGAACGTATTTTTTGAACGATTTAGAGCAGAAATGTAAGCTAAAGGCTGAAGGTGTTGGATTACTGTTTATCGATGTCGATGGATTAAAAAATGCGAATGACCAATACGGTCATGATTGCGGTAACAAACTACTCAAGGATTTTTCAAAAAAATTGAAGTCCGTGCTGCGCCCAGATGACAACCTGTCACGTTTAGCCGGTGATGAATTTACCGTGTTGTTATCAGGGCTCACTGATCCTTTGCAAGATTTACATGATATCTGCCAACGTATCCAAGAGCGACTGCCGACAATGATGACCATTAACAATCATCGTATACCTTGCAGTTGTAGTATTGGCGCGACTTATGTTTATCCCAATATCGGCTACACCGTTGAAAAATGGTTGTCGATTGCCGATAACGCCATGTACCGTGTAAAAAACCATGGTAAAGGAAGCTATAACGTCGAGATCGTGTCACCAGAATTATCGACCCAAACCAAACAATGACGATAAGTATGTCACCATCGACACGCTTATCTTCATATCGGCTATCACTTAACTGTTAGCAGTAAAATGATGTTGCATGAATGACTGCACCAACTCAATGAAATCCTTTTCCGCTAGCTTGGCACATCTCAACGTTTGCTCGTGTGACAAAACGACATTACTCAGCCCTTCCGCCATATTAGTGATCGCACACACTGCCAGTACAGGTAGCCCACAATGAGCGGCTGAAATCACTTCAGGAACCACCGACATACCGACAACATCACCACCAATGGTTTGCATCATACGAATTTCAGCGGCGGTTTCAAAATTCGGTCCGGTGTAGGAAACGAACACCCCTTCATTTAACTTGATGTTCTTCTGCTTAGCCACTGATAGGGCTTCTTCAAGCAACGATTTATCATAAGCATTGGCTAGGCTAAAGAAGCGAGGGCCATAGGCGTCATCGTTTGGTCCGATCATCGGTGATTCTGGCATCATGTTGATATGATCATTGAAAACCACTAATTCCCCGACATCGATGCAATCAGGGCGTAGCGACCCAGCAGCGTTGGTCACCAGCATAAACTCACAACCTAATCGTTTGAATGTTCGTACTGGGTTGGTCATGACCTTCATCGTTTGATGCTCGTAGTAATGACCACGACCTTTCATACAGGCTACATCAATACCAAACAATCGCCCCAGAACCAACTCACCAGAATGTCCTTCTACCGTACTCACTGGAAATCCAGCCAGCTCTTCATAAGGAATCACGACTTTATCTTCTAAAGAGTCAGCAATAACTCCGAGACCAGAGCCTAAAATCAAACCTGCTTTAGGTTGAAAATTGGGTTTGTATGAGTAAATTGTTTCTAATGCTGTATTGACGGGATCAACAGTCATGATAGTCGGTTCCTTACCAGTGATTGAACCGTCACCTTAACTCAATTATCATGCTGAAAGAATCCCTTATTTCAATACAATTGTGCTGTTACACAACACAATAGGAAACGTTTGCATGCTTACTTCGCCCCATATAACGTTAAAAATGCTACGGTATTTTAATGAAGTTGCTAAACAACAAAGCTTTAGCGCTGCAGCCGAGGAATTAAATATCACGAAATCGCCCCTCAGTGCACAAATTCGAGCATTGGAGGCACAGCTCGACGTGACATTATTGCACCGAGATACACGCAATGTCTCACTAACTGATGCAGGTCGGCAGTTACAAGAAGAATGCCGCTTGATTTTTGATGTGTTAGATACCTCGATAAATCGAGTGAAACAACGCCATCGCTATACGCAAAATACCATCAACATCGGTTTGATGAGTTCTGTTTTTTGGGTCGGATTCGGCGATGCACTTTATCAAATGCAACAATGCCTTCCGGAGATAACCTATCAATTAATCGAAATGTCTCCCGAACAACAGAAACGCGCGTTACATGAAGGGCGTATCGATATTGGCTTTGTACGCTATGCTGACACCCATAACATTGCGCCATTACAAGCGTCAGTCGTTTTGAAAGAACGCATGGTGGCAGCGGTAGGCGAAACGCATCGCTTAGCACAACGTAAACAGCTGCGTTTAAAACAACTCAGTCAAGAAGCCTTCGTCGCTTTAAGCCACTCGAATTCAGCAGCAACATCTTGGATTACAAAGCGTTGCCAACATGTTGGTTTTTATCCTAATATCGTGCAAGAAGTTACTGAGCCCAGTACCTTACTCGCCGTAATCTCGACTCGGGGTTTACTATCGATTGTCCCGCAAAGTTATGCGAATATGAATTGGCCACATATCTATTTTATTCCCTTGCAAGAGTCTCTTTCTGCGGATATCTGTGCGCTGACCATACCGTCAAGCAGTGTGCTAGTCGAACAAAGTTTGGCACAATTGAAAAAACTCCTCAGCCACTCCAATCCATGCTGAGTCTCATCGAGAGTTAGGCTAAAATCTTGACAGAATTACGTTCGATCAACGTTGGTTCTAACTTGATTAACTGCGGCTCGGCATCCATGGACTTTAACCGTGCTAACACAGCTTCTACCGCGGCTTTACCCAAGCGATATTTGGGCTGATGAATCGTCGTAAGTGGCGGGGTCATAAATTGTGCAATGCTGATATCATCATATCCGATGATGGAAATATCGTGAGGAATGGCAACATCGCCTTCTGAGGCGGCATTAATCGCCCCCATTGCCATCATGTCGTTACTGACAAATAATGCGCTAGGGCGAGTTGAGCGTGACAGTAAGGTTTGCATCGCCTGGTAACCTCCTTCACATTCAAAGGTACTTTCCAGTACCCACTCGTCATGCACGGTTAATCCGGCGTTTTGCATCGCGGCTTGATAGCCTTGGAAACGATTAAGCGCTTGATGTTGGCTTAACGGCCCGGTAATACATCCAATGTGTTTATGACCACAATCAATCAGATACTGCGTTGCCATCACCCCACCTTGATAAGAATTATCTAGAATCTTATCGCTCACATCAACAATCGGGCCCCAGTCCATAACTACCACCGGAACATCGGGATAACGCTCAAAGTCCATGACCTGTTTGCATTCTAACGTGGTACACATCAGCATTAGCCCATCGACACGCTTTTGCAATAGCGTGTCGATAGAAGCGCGCATCCGCTCTTCGTCACCTTCGGTATTGCATAAAATCAAGTTATAGCCTTGCTGATAACAACTGCGTTCAACCCCTTTCACCACTTCACCAAAAAACGGGTTGGTTGACGTGGTCACTAACATCCCCAGCGTTTTAGTACGGTTCATTTTCAGGCTGCGGGCTAACGCCGAAGGGGCATAATTGAGTTGTTTAGCGGCCAAATTTACACGCTTAGCAATATCCTCACTCACATAGCGAGTTTGGTTAATCACATGGCTGACCGTGGATGTCGAAACGCCCGCTTGTTTTGCTATGTCTTTCATGGTCGCCATAATGATCACTCCTGATTATTGCTGCTGTAAAAAATCCATAACTTCACGACGAGTTGGGATCGACGTCTGAGCGCCAAAACGAGTCACTGATATTGCAGCCGCACCATGCGCAAAACGCACTGCCGACTCTAAAGACATTTCTTCAATTAAACCAGTCACTAATGCACCATTAAACGTATCTCCAGCCGCAGTGCTATCGCAAGCATTGACCGAAAAACCAGCGATAGTTTTTCCTTCACCGTCAACGCTGACCCAAACCCCTTTAGCGCCAAGGGTAATCATAACGGTGTGAATACCTTTGTCATGGAGGACCTGTGCCGCCCGATTCGCTGATGCTTCATCATTGACCTCCACACCCGTTAATTCTTCGGCTTCAGTTTCATTGGGCGTGATTATATCGACACAGGCTAACAATTCATCGTTTAAAGGTTGAGCGGGAGCGGGGTTGAGCACCACATGTGTACCATGCTGTTTGGCCACTTGTGCTGCATAAGTAATTCCATCGAGAGGGGTTTCTAATTGCATCAGCAGATATTCAGCGTGTTCAATGACCTCACGATGTTCTGCGACCACTGACTGCGTTAAATACGCATTGGCTTCTTGCGATAAACAAATAGTGTTCTCGCCTTCTTGCGACACTTGAATCATGGCAATACCAGTCGGACAGTTGTTCTGTACCGCAATGTGAGAAACATTCATACCGTCGTCAGCAAAGCGTTGGCACATCGATTGACCGAAGGTGTCATCGCCAACGCTCGCAATAAACGTAATCTGCCCTTCAAGGCGCGCGGCAGCCACAGCTTGATTCGCGCCTTTACCACCAGCAATGACTTGATATTGATGGCCTTGTAAGGTTTCACCAGGACGAGGAAAGCGAGGAACTTGCAACACATGATCGGCATTGACACTGCCAAGTACAACCAATTGACTCATGACATACGTCCTTTATTAAAAAAGAGTGTAACAGTACGCAGCTCTCGCCTATTCAAGAGCTGCGTATAACGATTATTTAGTGACAATTTTCAGAGGAACAGGAATCGATTTAGGCACGGATTGACCTTTCAATACTTTGTCTGCAGTTTCTACGCCTAAAGCACCGATCAAATCAGGTTGCTGCGCTATCGTTGCCCCTAATTTTCCTCGTTTAACCGCTGCAATACCATCTTTGGTACCATCAAACCCAACGATCAGTACTTTTTTACCGGATGCTTGTACCGCGCGCAAGGCACCTAGAGCCATCTCATCGTTTTGTGCAAACACCGCTTGTACATCAGGATGAGCAGCAATCAAGTTTTCCATGACATTGAGGCCTTTGGTACGGTCAAAGTCCGCAGGTTGACTGGCCAGTAAATCCATATGATCTTGTTTCACCGCATTCATAAAGCCTTTACCACGTTCACGTGCCGCGGATGTCCCCGCAATACCTTCCAACTGAATCACTTTGGCTTTTTCACCGACTTTTTCCATGATGAATTTACCCGCCATTTCTCCGCCAGCTACGTTGTCAGAGGCGATATGTGATACCACTTGGCCATGGTTCGCACCGCGGTCGAGTGTCAGCACAGGGATGTGTGAGCGATTAGCCAAACGAATCGCATTGGATACCGCATCAGAATCGGTTGGGTTAATCAAAATGGCTTTTACACCGCGCACAGTCAAGTCTTCAACGTTTGATAACTCTTTGCTAGGATCATTTTGCGAATCTAACACAATCAAGTTATACCCCAATTCCTTAGCTTTCGCTTCTGCCCCTTCTTTCATCGAAACAAAAAATGGGTTATTCAATGTCGATATCACAATCGCCATGGTGTCTTTAGCATGCGCCGATACTGACAGGGTTGAGCCTAGGATGACGGTCGAGATAATAGTGGCTAATTTTTTCATAATACAGTTCCTTAATGTAGGGTAAGGCTTAGTTATCGTTACTTATTTTTATTGTCTACTAATACTGCCAGTAGAATGACAATCGCTTTTGCGATCATTTGGAAATACGATGAAACATCTAATAAATTCAGCGCATTATTTAGGAAACCAATGATCAAAGCACCAATCAATGTTCCCATAATTTTTCCTCGGCCGCCCATCAAACTGGTGCCACCAAGTACCACTGCAGCGATGGCATCTAACTCATAGCCGACCCCAGCGGTAGGTTGTGCGGACGATAAGCGCGAGGTCACGATGATCCCTGCCAAAGCCGCGAGTAAACCACAAATCGAGTAAACGCCAATTTTGACACGGTCAACGTTAATACCCGATAAGCGTGTAGCGGATTCATTGCCACCTAAGGCATACACGTAACGACCAAAGCGAGTGTGATTTAGCACATACCACGCCAAAATAAAGACAACCGCCATGATCCACACAGGAACAGGAATGCCCGCAATATAACCCGTGCCAAACCAAGCAAACGCATCGCCGGTATCGGTAAAGCCTGTCGAAATTGGTCGGCCATCGGTATAGACCATCGTCACACCACGCAATAACGTCATCGTCACCAATGTCGCGATAAACGCTTGAACTTTACCTTTGGCAATGATCACACCACTCATTGCCCCCAAGACAGCACCGGCCAGCAAAGAGACTGGGACTGCGACAATCACCGGGATTTCCAAACCAATCATGGTCGCGGCAAAGGCACCGGATAAGGCTAAGACTGAGCCCACACTTAAGTCGATACCCGCGGTCAAAATGACCAACGTCATTCCCACCGCAATGATCGCATTAACCGACGTTTGGCGAAGAATGTTCATTAAGTTACCAAACGTAAAGAAATGTGGATTTAAATAAGACACCACTGCAATCAGAAAAATTAAGGCGATCAGCGACTTTTGCTCAATGAGGCGCTCTTTACTCAACCATTTTTTCTCAGGTTGCTGTTGTCGGGTTGTTTCAGTACTCATGCTAGCTCCTCGTTTACAGACTCTTGTATCGACTTAGGGGATATTTTTTTACTTTTACCAACGGCACTGGCCATTAGGCTTTCTTGATTGGCGTCATCGGCATTGAATTCGCCCGTAATATGGCCTTCATGCATGACTAAAATACGGTCACTCATACCCAATACTTCTGGCATTTCTGATGACACTAAAATGATGCTCATTCCTTCGGCTTTAAATTCGTTGATGAGTTGGTATATTTCTTTTTTCGCACCCACGTCTACACCGCGTGTCGGCTCATCAAGAATGAGTACCTTCGGTCGCGTCATCAATCCTTTAGCAATCGCCACTTTCTGTTGGTTCCCACCAGAAAGGTTGCCAATAATTTGTTCGCGCTTCGGTGTTTTTATATTGAATAAATGAATAAAATCATCCACCGCTAGTCGCTCTTGTGACTGTTGGATATGCAGTCCACGGCTAAAATAAGGCAATGCGCATAAACTCATGTTATCTTTCACCGAAAGCCCTAACACCAAACCATCGCCTTTACGATCTTCTGAAATGTAGGCAATCCCGGCATGCAATCCATCTTGTGGGGAGTGAATGGTCAGCGGCAGCCCTTCTAAAGTGACCTCGCCATGCGTTTTTGGTAACGCGCCATAGATCATCTTCATAAGCTCAGTGCGACCCGCGCCCATTAATCCTGATATACCTAAAATCTCGCCTTTCTTTAAGGTAAAGCTCACATCGTGAACGCCATCGCCACTTAAGCCACTGACTTGCATACACACTTCATCACTAGCTGACGCAAGACGTGGGTATTGCTCTTCCAACCGGCGGCCGACCATCAATTCAATGAGATGATCTTCATGCGTATTCGCCACTTCATATTCTTTAATAAACTTACCGTCACGCAGAATCGTAATGTCATCGCAAATCTCAAAAATTTCTTTTAAACGGTGAGAAATGTATACGATCCCACAGCCTTGCTCGCGCAGCTCACGAATAACTGCAAATAGGGAAGCGGTTTCCGTATCGGTTAACGCATCGGTCGGCTCATCCATAATGATGACTTTCGACTCAAACGAGAGAGCTTTGGCAATTTCCACCATTTGCTGCTCGCCCAAGCTGAGATCACCCAAAGGCGTTTTGGCCGAGTGTTTTACGTTCAAGCGTGCAAGAAGCTGATTCGCTTGCTGATACATCTCTTGCCAAAGAATACGCCCCATTGGCGAAACGATTTCTCTGCCTAGGAAAATATTTTCGGCAATGGTTAGCTCTGGAATGAGATTCAGCTCTTGGTGAATAATACTGATCCCGGCATGCTGCGATTCACGTGGCCCTTTAAATTGGACTGGCATACCTTGGTATTCAATTTTTCCAGCGTCTTTCTTGTAGATGCCAGTAAGTACTTTCATTAGCGTCGACTTACCTGCTCCGTTTTCTCCCATTAGGGCCATAACTCGACCGGAGTAGACGTTCAAGCTGGCTTTATCTAACGCTTTCACGCCTGGAAACGCTTTCTCTATTTCACTCAAGGATAAAATTGGCTGACTCATCATCTGTCCTCATTGTTGTTATCAGTCCGTCGCGTTCACACGACATCAGGCTCAGAATTAAAATGTCACGCCTGCGCAAAAGATAATGTTGGCAAATGATGAACACTCACCAGTGCGCACAATGGCTTTACTCCGTTGTGTGCGAGCTTTAAACGCTTCATGTGGCATATATTCGATAGTAATTGGCTTAGTGTGCGTCTGGCTCTCTTGTTCAAGAAGCGTCAGCAGCGCTTGATGCAGTTCGGCATTCGCGGTGCGAAACTCTTCCGCTAAAATCACACTTTCCACTTGCGACTCACGCAATACTGTCGCCACCGTATCGAAAAAAGAAGGGATTCCAGCGGTCAGTGCTAAATCAATACGTTGCACATCACTAGGAATAGGCAAGCCAGCGTCACACACCGTGTATTCATCGGTATGCCCCAACGATGCAACAAGGTGCGATAAAGGGGCGTTTAACAATGCAGATTTTTTCATAAGTAGGCAGTATCCTGTTTAGCTTATCGTATTTGCTCGATAAATTGCCGTCATCGAAACGTTTCGATGATAATAATGACAACAAAAAAACTTTGCATTGCTGATCGCAATAGAATGTGAATTTGATCTGTCTATCCGGCTATCCGACTGAGTAATTGGTGAGAGAGATCACTCTAGTAAGAAAAGAGTGGCATAGGGATTTTTCCTACAATTAACAATCTCGCCCGTTATCGCGCTAAACTGATACCATACACCACCTAATGAATGGATTTTCCAATGATAAAACGTATTGTTTTCTTAACGATAACTACGCTGTCTCTCGCAGCGTGCGGTGATGATGTTGGCTCTAAAGCATGGTGTTCACACATGGAAGAAACACCCAAAACTCAATGGAGCAGTGATAATGCCATGGACTATGCCAAACATTGTTTAATGGGAAACGAGGTCGGCAGTAAAACTTGGTGTCACGGCATGAAAGACAAGCCCAAAGGGGAATGGACAGCGAATGAAGCGACGTCTTACGCCAAACACTGCATTCTTTAACCTCACAGTGCTTCATAACGTGGTCAGTCACTGGTAAATAAAAAGAGAGGCTCACTTAGAGCCTCTCTTTTTATTGCAGGTAAGCACTGTTACCATTGCAATTATTCTGACTTATCCAACATTTCTTGAGCCAACGCTTTTGCTCCAGCAAAGTCCATTTTACCCGTTCCTAATACTGGCACGGCATCCACATGGAAAATACGGCTCGGCTGCATTAAGCTATCCATCCCCTGCTGTGAAAGCGTCTGCTTCATGTCATTTTCTGGCATCGAGCTTTCTGTTAAGACAATAATCTGCTCGCCTTTTTTCTCATCAGGCAGGTTAACGGCCACTAAGTTGAGTTCACTGTCGTCCAGCAATGATTTGATTGACTGTTCCACCGCACTTAAACTGACCATCTCACCCGCTAGCTTAGCAAAACGAGAATATCGGTCGACGATAGTTAAGTAGCCATCGTCATCTAAATGACCTTTATCCCCGGTTTTGTACCAACGCTGCCCGTCTAACTCGACAATGGCTTGTGCCGTTTTTTCGCTATCTTTCAGATAACCTTGCATAATTTGCGCGCCACCAATCATGATAAGGCCATCTTCTCCGGTCGGTAACGCTTGCAAACTTTCAGGATCCACAATGCGAAATGTCGTACCGGGTAATGCGAGGCCGACGGTCCCTTCACGCGATGCTTCTTGAATATAAGCCTGCTCACGAATTAAATGCCCAGGTAAATTCACACTGGCAACCGGCGTGGTTTCTGTGGTCCCGTAACCTTCGAGCACGGGGACCATAAAGGACTCTTGAAAGGCGCGTTTTACCTCAGAGTCCAGCTTTTCTGCCCCAGATACCACAGCTCGCAATGACTTAAACATCATGGGTTTAATACGGCGATTATGCTGATACATGCGTAAGAACGTCGACGTAGCACACATTAAAGTAGCCTGATGTTTGGCCACCGCTTTGGCGATATTGGCACCATCAGTGGGATCAGGATGACAAATCACGGGAATGCCCTCCATCAACGGCAACATTCCCGTCACGGTTAAACCAAACGCATGAAATAGCGGTAACGTCGCCATAATACGATCGTCTTCTCGTACATTGAGAACATCCGCCACTTGGCGTAAATTGGCCATGATATTACGATGGCTCAACATGACGCCTTTGGGTTCCCCTTCACTGCCTGAAGAAAATAGAATCGCCGCGGTATCCGTGAGGTTTTGTTTCTGACAAAACAGTAGCGAGAGCCAAGACGCAGGTAAACCATACGCGGCAACGGTCGTGAGCCAACGACGAGTCTGACTGACTTGCTCCATGATATCTTCTAGGTAGCATACGTTACAGCCAGCTAGAATGGTCTCGCAGTCCACCCCTTTCTTTTGCAGCTTCGCAATAAATTGACGCGATGTCACAATACTCTCAATATCAGCACGTTGCTTTGCAGAAGACACCGCATCAATCGCTGACGTGTAGTTGATATTCACAACGGTTTTACCCGCCATTAGCGTGGCTAAGTTGGACAATAATCCAGCGCTGGATGTCGGTACCAGCAGCCCAATATGTTGCCCCGACAATTGAGCAATGGTGTGCTTCATCAGCAAACTGCCAATTAAGCAACGCATGTGCGACATCGGTTTTCCGTGGCTATCGACCATCGCCCACTTCGCTGGACGAGACTTAGCTGTGGAGATCCAAGTCTGGGGCAGCGGTTCCAATGTGTCGGCATAATCGTTCCAACTGGCGACCGACATGTCGAACACTTTTTGTTTAACCGCAGTCGCACTGGAATGAATATCCATAGGCTGACCAAATGCCACGGTGATATCGCGCTTGATCCCTTTGTTACGGGCTTTATCTAAGGTTTTAGTCGCACGAGAAAAGGCACTGCCCCACATCCCTCTTAAATAAAATGGAATGATGACACCATTCGCTTGTTCGCAAGCAACTTCAAATCCGTGCTTAAACTCACCCAACTGTCCCAAATGGCTAATACGGCCCTCAGGAAAAATACAGACCGTTTTTCCTTGATTGAGTAATTCGCTCACACGCTTCAATGCGCTCTGGCTCTGGCCACTGGCAATTGGAATTACACCAAACCGCTGACAAATCCATTTGAAATACCAACGCTCATAAAGCTCTTGCGCCATGACAAAATGAACATGATAAGGGCTCGCCATATGAATTAAGGCCCAATCTAACCAACTGATGTGGTTACCGAGCAATAAAATGCCTTGCTCAGATTCTGGAAAATGCTCCAGCCCTATCACTTTCAAACGATATTTATGCCCAATCATTCGGGTAAGCACACCGCGAATCAAAGCATGTGGAAAACGAATCACAGCGGTCAACGCCATGAGCACACTGAGTATAAATACCGACCAAACTAGGTAGGCACTATTGATACCTAATATCATCATACCAATCGTCAAGCCCAACACCAGCAGCACGCTGCCAGCTTGCAGCATATTTTGACTGGCCAAAACGCGAGCTAATTCTTGGCGTTTCGCGTAAAACTGCACCCGCGCATTTAATGGCACACAGATCAGCGCACCGCCAAATCCGACACCACCAAACAGCAACGCGAGCATGCCACTCATCGTAACTTGCGTGATAATACCGAGGCAAAGACACATCAGCACGGCACCAGCAGGCACTAAGGACAGGTTGATATGACGAATAGAATGCTTGGCGGCAAATATGGCACCGACAATAAAACCGATCCCTAACATTATCATGATGCCCTGAATTTCAGCATTATGGCGAAGCATGGCATGGGCTTTGGCATACACAGGAAAAACCGTGATCAGTACAGTCGCCACGATGAGTACACTAGTAATGCCCAGTATCGATTGCCACAGCACGTGATGACGTGATACCCGAAGCAGTTGTCGCAAAAAACCATGCTTGCTGGTATGAGATGTCCATGTCAGCGAAGATGATGAGACTGGCGCTACGCTTTCGTTTGATAATCGAAACGCAAAGTAGCATTCAATTCCGGAGATCAATACCAGCAACCAACCCAATATCGCCACATGCTCTAATACCATGGCGGAAGAATCAATCGGTTGAATCGGAACAAGCTGGGTAAACAATAGTGAACACACCACGCTGCCGAGTAACAGTGAAAACACTGATACGGCTTGTACCCAGCCGTTCACATGCCCTAACTCTTGTGAGCCAAAGCGTTCACGAATCCAACCGTTTTTCGCAGGCGAGAACACCGCGCTTTGCAGACCTAACAGTAAAGTTAACCCCAAAGCCAAGTAAAATTGCCCAGAATAATAACTGTAGGTAATCAGCAATGACGTGATCAAGGCACCCACTGCGCTAACTCGCAATACGCGTTTTTTCGGATAACGGTCAGCAATAAAGCCTGTCGGCATAATGGCAAACACAAAAGACAACAGCATGAGCCCATTGACGAGCGCCATCAATCCAATATGCTCGCTTGTGGAAAAGCTCTTAAAAATAGTGTTTTGAAGAATGACCTTGTGACCAAAATCGACAAATACATTGGCGAACACCACCAACAGATAAGCCATAAGCCCTTTGTTTTTCAGTGTTTGACTCATAGACGTCTCCCAGCTGGTCTGATACTCACCAACATAGCGTATCTCAAGAGTGGTTAGGTTAGCGTCTCATCAAGAGCCGTAATGTTGACGTAAATTTAACCGAGGCATGAGTATAACAATGCATCACTGCCTCTCCTTTTCCTCGCCCACCCCATCATAGCCTCGCATCTTGGCTAAAAACCATTACAATGCGCGGCATTAACTGTTTAGGTGCGCAATGGGGATAGACCATGAAATTAAGTCAACGATTACAACGAATCGCTCAATGGGCAGAGACACAAACGCAGCAACACGCTTATGATCACATTTGGGATGGGTGCTGTGACCATGGCTATCTTGGCGCCGACCTGTTACAGCGGATCAACTCTGCCACCATACATTTTGTCGATGTGGTGCCTCATCTCATCGAACAACTGACGCAACGCTTAAAGGCTCACCAAACTGAAGCCACACGCCACTGGCAGTCTCACTGTGTTGATATGGCTAACTTACCCTTAGCGCACTACGCTGGCCGTCATTTAGTCATCATTGCTGGTGTCGGTGGTGACCTTATCAGCCAATTTATCGCTCAAATAACACGTAAACACCCCAACCTCGATATTGATTTCATTGTATGTCCGGTGCGCCATCAATATACGTTACGTCAATGCCTTATCACCCATCATTTCCGCTTACGACGTGAAGTATTAGTTGAGGAAAACCGCCGACACTATGAAATTATCAGTATTACCAAGAGTGATGATCACGCTGTAACCGCAATACATCCCGTCGGTTGCCAAATCTGGCATGCGGCAAGTGAAGAACAACATGACATCATCAAACGCTATCAGCGCAATACACTGGCTCACTATCAGCGCCTGCAACATAGTAACGAGCCAGAGGTCGACGCAATCATCCGCGCCTACTCGGATATCGAAGGGTTATAAGACGCCTTATGTCAGGCGTCGAGCCAGCCAATCATACTGGCTTGCTTGTTTAACACATTTACCGATTGCACGAAATTACTCGGTCGCTGAGCCATACCATAGCAAAGGTGCAACGGCAAAAGATGCTCTTCACGAGGTTGACAAAAACGTGCGCCCGGTGCGCTAGCCCACTCAATAAAACGCTGCGTACGCTGTGCTTCATTGAGCTCTAAGCTGGCACAGGTTTCTTGCAACCACGCTTCAAATGCTTCGTTTTGTGCTGTGACCGCCTCTGTCGTTGGTGCAAAAAACGCGTTCATATTGTGAAATGAGAACCCAGAGCCAATCACCAACAAATTGTCATAGTCGATTGCGGCTAACGCTGCTCCCACATCAAGGTGCTGAGTCGCATCCAGTCCTTTGACCAAGGACAGCTCCACCACTGGGATAGACGCCTCTGGATACATCAACATCAACGGAACAAATACTCCATGGTCCCAACCACGTTGCCTATCCAATTTAGCGTCAATACCCGCCGTCTGTAATACATCATAAATTTTGTGTGCGAGTAGTGGCTCGCCCGGAGCAGGATACCGTAATTGATACGTTTCTTGCGGAAAACCGTAGTAATCATAAACCAGCGACGGTTGAGTGGCGGCGGTAATGGTCGGCACGTCTTCCTCCCAATGCGCGCTGATCAGAAGAATGGCATCGGGTTTGGGTAAACGTGCGGCCAACGCTTTTAACTCTGAGACCATCTCTTGATGGGTAGGATCCCCCATGAGCGGCATTGGGCCCCCTCCATGAGAGATGTACGCAATATTTTTCTTGTGTTGAGTCATTATTCTTTTTCCTTTTAGCAGTTCATTGCGTTATTAGTTTTGATACTAACTCGCAGTGCTCGCAGCGGCTACGTGAAAGATTAGATGTATTTGTTCTAAAAGTATGACCGTTATTCGCAAAGCAAAAAAAAAGGCTCTGCGAAAACAGAGCCTAAATCATGATTGCGACACTATGAAAAACACGGGGTGGTTTAATGCCCTTTGGCCGCTTTCTTGGTCAAGAAAATAAATGGCATCGTGATAAAGAATATCGCTGTCAAAATAACGAAGATATCAATGGTCGACAGCATAAAGGATTGCGTCGTAATCGTGCCGTTAATGGACGCCAGCATCGATTGCCCGCCTTGTTGAATATCATCTTGTACCAGTGGATTATACGGGTTGATATGCTCACTCAGTACTGAGTGATGCAAACTGGCGCCATGTGACCAATACCAAGTGGTGAGAGACGAGGCAAAGCTTGCGCCAATAGTACGCACAAAGGTGGATAAAGAAGCCGCATCGGAAATATCCGCCCCCCCGAGATCAGACAATAAGATGGTGGTCATTGGCATAAAGAATAACGCGATACCTATCCCCATAAAAAGCTGCACAATCGCGATCGTGGCAAAATCAACCTCGGTATTAAAACCCGCACGGATTAAACAACTTGCCCCAATCACAACAAAAGCGCCCGCTGCGAGCATCCGCATATCCATTTTATGACCAAAACGTCCGAGGATCGGTGTTAAGAATAACGGGATAACGCCCATCGGCGCACAGGCGAGTCCCGCCCATAACGCGGTATATCCCAGCTGATTTTGCAGCCATTGTGGTAGCAATAGGTTAATACTGAAAAATCCAGAATAACCAATCGTAAGCACAATCGTCCCAATACAGAAACTTCGATTCGCAAACAGCCTCAAGTTGATAATCGGATTGTCGTCTGTCAGTTCCCAGATAATCATAAAGATGATCATGATAGCGGCAAAAATTGACCCTGCGACAATCCAATCATTATCAAACCAATCGAGCTCATTGCCTTTATCCAGTACGATTTGCAGTACACCGACACCGAGTGCCATGGTAGCCAGTCCGACATAATCTAACTTGGTTCTTTCTGTCTGCTGAGGGCGATCACGCAACTGAGTCGTCAACACCATCACCGAAAAAATACCAATTGGAATATTAATAAAGAAAATCCACGGCCAGCTATAGTCGTACGTTAACCAACCGCCAAGGATCGGCCCAACAATCGGCCCAACCACTGCCACCATGCCAATTAAGGCCAAGGCCATATGTCGTTTATCTTTCGGAAAAATCGACATCAACAACACTTGGCTCATTGGAAATAAAGGCGCCGCTGCCAACCCTTGGAACGTGCGGAAAATAACCAGCTCGCTCATGCTTTGCGAGATACCACATAAAAATGATAGAACGCTAAAGGCAATCAAAGCACCAAGGTACAAGCGCACTTCACCAATACGACGACTCAACCATGCCGTAATAGGAAGACCAATCGCATTACTCACGGTGAAGGAAGTAATCACCCATGTCCCTTGGTTCGAGCTCACCCCCATGTTACCGGCGATGGTTGGGAGTGACACATTCGCAATCGTCGTATCAAGCACCTGCATGAACACACCCAAAGCAATGGCGAAGACACACAGCGCCATATTATTAGGTCGAAATAGTTGTTCATCGCTCATAACACACCCTTACTACTCTTTGGCTAAATAATGCTGAGCACCGGCATCATTGTCTTCAATGATGGTGTTAATCATGTGATTAACACCGGCTAAGGATTGACGATAAACATTGGTTTCAAAGCGTGCGTCATCGGAGTGACGTTTCGACAGTAGCGGACCTTTTTGGTTGTCTGTATGCACATCCACAATCATAGAGAGACCGATACGTAACGGATGCTTAGCGAGCTCTTTTTTATCCAACTGGATGCGTACTGGCAAGCGCTGCACAACTTTGATCCAGTTGCCCGTC
>JBQGON010000059.1:0-19660 GCA_052087065.1 Vibrio sp.
TATAATTTCCAGCAATTTGTCTCTGGGGGATACCTTAAAATGATTGGTCATTGTCGATTTTCCACATATCATTTGAGTAAGTATCAACACTTACTAGGTTTTGCGTTCCTCACTGATGAATAAATAATTTTAAAGCCTCCCAGATCGGGGGGCTTTTTTATGGCCGAAAGAAAAAGATAGGGATAAAACTATGGTGAACTCGCTGTTTCAAAAGCACATCATTTCAATTTCTGAGCTCTCACGGGCTGAGCTCGAGTTGATCGTACATACCGCTGGCCAGTTAAAAGCTCAGCCACAACCAGAACTCATCAAGCACAAAGTCGTCGCCAGTTGTTTTTTCGAACCCTCTACTCGCACACGGTTATCTTTTGAAACAGCGATACAACGTATTGGGGGCAGTGTCATTGGCTTCGATAATGGTGGAAATACCTCATTAGCCAAAAAAGGCGAAACACTCTCAGACTCGGTACAGGTCATCTCCAATTATGTTGATGCCTTTGTGATGCGCCACCCTCAAGAAGGTGCTGCGCGCTTAGCCTCAGAATTTTCCAATGGCATCCCGGTGATTAACGCGGGTGATGGTTCAAACCAACATCCGTCGCAAACATTATTAGATTTATTCTCTATTTATGAAACCCAAGGGCGCTTAGATAACCTCAATGTCGCCTTTGTCGGCGATCTTAAATATGGACGTACGGTTCACTCTTTAACTCAAGCATTATCAAAGTTCACCAACGTGCGTTTTTATTTTGTTGCTCCAGATGCGCTCGCGATGCCCGATTATATTTGTGAAGAATTGGATGAAGCAGGAATTCAATACAGTCTGCATCAAGATATGGAGACGGTGATTCCTGATCTCGATATTCTCTACATGACGCGTGTACAAAAAGAGCGCTTTGATGAATCCGAGTATGCCCATATTAAATCGGCCTTTGTGTTGACTGCGGCCCATCTCACTCATGCGCGTGACAACATGAAAGTACTGCATCCATTACCGCGGGTCGATGAAATCACCACCGATGTGGATAAAACACCTCATGCTTATTTTTTCCAGCAAGCCGGTAATGGCGTGTATGCCAGAGAAGCACTACTTGCGTTAGTTTTGAACGAATCACTTTAAGGGAATATCATGACTAAAGACACCCAATTACAAGTTGAAGCCATCAAAGACGGCACGGTTATCGATCATATCCCCGCGAAAGTTGGTATCAAAGTATTACGACTTTTCGACATGCACAATGCCAATGAAAAAGTCACGATTGGCCTCAACCTGCCATCGTCTGCGCTCGGGCACAAAGATTTGCTCAAAATTGAAAATGTATTCATCAATGCTGACCAAGCCAACAAATTGGCATTGTATGCGCCACATGCGACAGTCAATCGCATCGAAAACTATGAAGTTGTCAAAAAACTTCCATTGGCGTTACCACAGCAAATTAATAATGTCTTTGCTTGTCCAAACAGTAACTGTATTTCCCATAATGAGCCCGTCGAGAGTAGTTTTACTATTACCGAAAAACCTCATGATATTCGCTTGAAGTGCAAATATTGTGAGAAAGTGTTTGCCCGCGATATTGTCACGGAAAGAAATGCATAATTGCCATTGCTCGCCCCCCGGTGACTCTTTACCTTCAAGAGGGTTGAAGGCACACTAGGCAATGGTCGAATATAATATTAATGGAAGATAATCATGACAAAAGTACTACAGACAGAGTCGGCACCAGCCGCAATTGGCCCTTATGTTCAAGGCGTAGACCTCGGTAATATGGTACTCACTTCAGGACAAATTCCTGTCAACCCAGAAACGGGTGATGTTGCAGAAGATATTGCTGTGCAAGCTCGTCAATCTTTAGATAACGTCAAAGCCGTAGTTGAGTCTTCTGGACTAACTGTCCATGACATCGTCAAGCTGACAGTGTTTGTGAAAGACATGAATGACTTCGCAACCATCAATACCGTCTACGGCGATTTTTTCGATGAACATGACGTGGCCAACTACCCAGCACGTTCATGTGTTGAAGTGGCACGCCTACCCAAAGATGTTGGTATTGAAATCGAAGCGATTGCGGTACGTCAATAAGCTCGAACGATAGCCAATAAAAAGGGTTGCCAATGGCAACCCTTTTTATATCCAGTTCAAACCGAAATACACTGTGTGATGCTTATTTTTTATTAAGCTCTGCCACTTCCGCATCAAGCTCAGCCAATTTCGCTTTCATCAATGCATGACAGTGTTTGGATAACTTACGAACATCTTCTTTGGCGTAATCATCGGTACTAATAGAAGGTAAAATCTCTACAATGACATGACCATTATTCCAACGGTTCAACTTGATATCATTTGTCGAGCTACAGACAATCGGGCCTACGGGCACATTGGCGCCAATCGCCGCATGAAATGCGCCTGTTTTAAAAGGCAGCATGCCACGACCACGTGAGCGGGTACCTTCAGGGAACATCCACACCGAAACTTTGCTATTTTTAATACTGCTGACTACTTGGTCAATGGTGCCTTTTGCTTTGGCTTTGTTGGCACGATCAATCAAAATATTCCCCGTTAACCAATACAACTGCCCAAACAGCGGCAACCAAGCCAAACTTTTTTTACCCACGGTAACCACATTCGGGGTGACTGCACGAGAGACAGTAAACATGTCCCAGTTACTTTGATGATTGGCGATATAAATATGCTGACCACGCTCATACGCATCTGCTGGCGCTCGCAGGATCAGCTTAATACCAAAGACAGGCGCAAGTGCGGCAAAAAAACGCCCAAACGTGAAGACATGTTTTGGGTTGCGTGGTGACAGTAGGCAGTATCCACAACCAAATACAAACATGACGATAGCAAATAACGCTACAGCAAAGATACGAAGGAGTGCGATCATCGATTTCTCCAAAGGAGTAAGAACAAAAAAAGCCGAAACTTGTTGTTTCGGCCACTAACTAAGCTTTATAGATGAGCAGTTTACCCTGCTTCGCTAATACGCTCAATATTTGCGCCCAGCGCAGACAGCTTATCTTCGATCTTTTCATAACCGCGATCAATATGATAAATGCGATCAACGATAGTCTCACCTTTAGCAATACAGCCGGCAATCACCAGACTTGCCGATGCACGTAAATCGGTTGCCATCACCTGTGCACCACTCAATTGAGTAGTATCGCCACAAATCACAGTATTTCCTTCGATTTCCGCTTTTGCTCCCATACGTAATAACTCAGGAACATGCATAAAGCGATTTTCAAAAATCGTCTCAGTGATAAGCCCGCTGCCCTTCGCCATCATATTTAATAGCGTAAACTGCGCTTGCATATCGGTTGGAAAACCTGGATGTGGAGCTGTGCGAATAGATACCGCTTTCAACTCATTTTTCGTCATATCTAGACTAATCCAGTCGTCTCCAAACTCAATATCTGCGCCTGCCTCTTCAAGCTTTGCCAGAACAGCATCAAGCAAACGAGCATCCGTATTATGACACACGATTTTACCTTTAGAGACAGCAGCGGCAACAAGAAAAGTTCCAGTTTCGATACGATCAGCCACAACGGAGTGCTTGCCACCAGCCAAATGCTCAACACCTTCGATGGTAATGGTATCTGTGCCAGCACCAGAGACTTTTGCGCCAATTTGGTTTAAAAACTCGGCCGTATCAACAATTTCAGGTTCACGCGCTGCGTTATCCAGAATTGTCGTACCTTCTGCTAACGTTGCCGCGCACATAATCGTGATCGTCGCGCCCACAGAAACCTTATCCATAACGATATGAGCGCCTTTCAAGCGGCCATCGACTTCGGCTTTCACATAACCATCTTCTAAAGTAATGGTCGCGCCTAATTGCTCTAAGCCATGAATATGCAAGTCCACCGGACGCGCACCAATAGCACAACCACCAGGCAAAGAAACCTGTCCTTGACCAAATCGTGCGACTAACGGACCTAACGCCCAAATAGAGGCGCGCATGGTTTTCACCAAATCGTACGGCGCACAAAATTGATCAATATTACTTGGATCAACATGCACAGAACCATTACGTTCGACTTTGGCACCTAAACGGGCCAACAGCTCCATCGTCGTATCAATGTCACGTAGATGAGGAACATTTGACACTTCTACTGGCTTCTCAGCCAAAATAGACGCAAATAAAATCGGCAGTGCAGCATTCTTTGCACCTGAAATTCGCACTTCACCTTGTAATGGTGAAGAAGAACCAATAACTCGAAACTTATCCATTAATTAACCTTACAGCGACATCAATTTCTTATCGCGAGCCCACTCTTCCGGCGTATAAGCTTTGATGGACACAGCGTGGATGTCGTTCCGCTGTATCAACTCCGTAAGAGGCGCATAAATCATTTGCTGCTTCTTTACTCGGCTCATGCCGTCGAAACAACCATCAACAGCAATCACTTCATAGTGACTGCCTTCGCCTTTCACATGAATTTCTTCAAGATTGAGCGCTTGTTCTAAAATCTGTTGTACTTGTGAGCTATCCACCGTTCACCTCTGTTGCTTGCTTAATATGTTGACTCATCATCTGCTCAATATTGCTCAATTGAAACAGCATGCCTAATTGCTTTGGCACAAACGAGAGCATTATATGACAGTTTTGACGTTTTGCATTCTCAATTAAGTGAATTAACATCGCCATACCTGCAGAATCAACACGTTCAACGGAAGCTAAGGACACCGTCACTTGCTTTACATCAGGCTGCCACAGTTTCAACGAACACCAAAGAGATGGGACTGTGTCTCGATCTAATACCCCGTGCAATTCAGCTTGCTCGGGACTGACGAGATGCCATTGTGAATCCATCATTTTGAATCACTCTCAAAGTGAATCTTATTATCGGCTAACCGTTGCAGATCTTTGGATACAGAAAGAATACCTTCGTTACGGATTTTACTGCTCCATTCCGAACGCTTGCTCGACAGCATGCTGATCCCTTCGGCAACCATATCGTAAACTTTCCACTCACCTGACTTCTCTTTACGTAATTTGAAGTCAAGTTTAATGTTCGGTCGAGAGTGGTCAACGATGTCGACACGCACACTCGTAATACGACGGTCATTCGCAATATCATTTTCAGGACCAAAACGAATATTTTGATCGGTATATTGCGTCAGTACTTGCGCATAATTTGTCACCAAATACGCGCGAAATGCTTTAATAAACGCTTCAACGTCACTGCGTTTCGCTCCGCGTAAATTAGGCCCCAACAATTTCAATGCCGCATACTTGGCATTAACATACGGCATTAATTCTTGCTCGACGATGGTTTTTAAATATTCTGGGTCTTGATGAATTTTAGGCTGCTCGTTTTTCAAGCGGTTAAATGCCTGCTGAGCCACCTGTTTCATCATAGTGTAGGGTTGCGTTTGCACGACTTCCTGAGAATGTACTGCCCATGACAACACTAAACTCAATACGAGAATAAAATATCGCTTCAACATTAGTTATTTTTCCCCGCTACTATTCTTATCTTTGTCGCCAGAACCATACAAGAACTGACCAATTAAGTCTTCAAGCACAAGTGCAGACTTGGTATCTTCGATACGGCCACCATCTTTGAGCATAGTGCCTTCACCATCATAAACAAAGCCCGGTACCAAACCAATATACTGCTCGCCAATCAATCCAGAGGTTAAGATTTGCGCACTTGAGTTGTCTGGAAACTGGTTATATTGACTATCAATCTCCATGGTTACTTTTGGCAGCATCGTTTTTTGATCTAATGCAATGCTATCAACACGACCAACCACAACACCGCCCACCTTGACTGGTGAACGTACTTTCAAGGAGCCGACATTATCAAACTCTGCCGTCAGGGTATAAGTATCCGTCGAACCAATACCTTTAACGTCAGCGACTTGAAAAATCATGACTAGAATTGCGCAAATTCCCGCAAGCACAAAACCGCCAACCCATAATTCTAACTTTCGTGTTTGTTGCATACTTAATTCCCAAACATCAATGCAGTCAGTACAAAATCTAACCCTAGAACCGCTAGAGAAGAATGCACGACCGTTTTTGTTGTAGCTCGGCTAATCCCTTCTGAAGTTGGGGTAGCGTCATAACCATTAAATAAAGCAATAAAAGTGACCGTAATGGCAAAGATCACGCACTTGATTGCACTATAGCCAATATCTTTCCCGAACTCGACAGACGCTTGCATCGCTGACCAATAACTGCCGGCATCGATACCTTTCCAGTCAACGCCGACGACTTGACCACCCCAAATGCCGACCGTCATAAAGATCATCGACAGCAAAGGTAGTGAAATTAATCCCGCATAAAAACGCGGCGCGATTACTCGCTTAAGCGGGTCTACCGCCATCATTTCTAAACTCGATAACTGCTCTGTCGCTTTCATTAAGCCAATTTCTGCCGTTAAAGCAGAGCCAGCTCGGCCAGCAAACAGGAGGGCCGTCACAACCGGTCCTAATTCTCTTAATAGAGAAAGCGCCACCATTTGTCCTAAGCTACCTTCTGCTCCGTAATCGACTAAGATAACGTAGCCTTGTAAACTCAATACCATCCCGATAAATAAACCAGAAACCACGATAATCGCAAGTGATTGCACACCGACACTATGTAGTTGCTTTATCAGCAATGGAAAGTTCTTGATGGGTTTTGGCCTACCGCCTAATGCGCCCACCAGCATTAACGTCGCTCTTCCCAATGTCACACAAAATGACAAGGTTCGACGACCTACATTACTGACCCACTGCTCGAGGTTAGTCAACATCAAACAAGTCCTTTTCTATCGATTGCGAAGGATAGCGAAACGGTACCGGACCGTCCGCATTGCCCTTTAAGAACTGTTGCACTTTGGGATTACGATCTAAAGACAAACGCTTAGGCGTTCCTTGAGCGATGACTTTGCCATCCGCCAATATATAGACCCAATCTGCAATGCTCATTACTTCAGGGACATCATGAGAAACCACAACAGAGGTAACACCAAGAGCTTCGTTCAGGTTATGAATCAACTCAACAAGCACGCCCATGGTAATTGGGTCCTGACCAACAAAGGGTTCATCATACAAAATAAGTTCAGGATCCAATGCAATCGAGCGTGCCAATGCCGCTCTACGAGCCATACCACCAGAAAGCTCGCTTGGCATCAGTTGTGACGCGCCTCTTAAACCAACGGCTTCAAGCTTTAACATGACCAAGGTACGAATCAGAGCTTCATCCAGTTCGGTGTGCTCACGTAATGGAAATGCCACATTATCGAACACATTTAAATCAGTGAATAACGCGCCCGACTGAAACAACATGCTCATTTTTTTACGCGCTTGATACAATTGTTTGCGAGATAAAGCGGGAATATTATCCCCATCAAACCATATCTCTCCCTCTTCAGGATGTATTTGACCGCCAATGAGCCGCAACAGCGTGGTTTTGCCGATGCCCGATGGCCCCATAATAGCGGTGACTTTCCCTTTGGGAACTCGTAAACTGACATTATCAAAGATCTTGCGACCCGAGCGAGAGAAAGTCAGATTATTAATGATTACTAAGTCATTGTTAGACATACTATTGATTCGCCCTTTGGCTCCCTTCATCGAGAAGAAAGCGCAATCATAAGCAGATTAATAAAAAATAGAAAGCATCGTTCAATTAGATCAGAGCGAAATTATCTTTTTGTCAAACCACATCAAAGTTTTTGACACAATTTATTACGTCGCTTTCTCTTAAATAAACCCTGCTCTCATGGTAAAATTTTTGCTTACCTAGCATAAAGTGAACCACAACAACGAAATCTCACATAAAATAGAACAATATTTCTGATAATCGGCTTCCCTTTTATTGACCAACAGGTCAAAATTACTCGTTTTTATTCCACGATTGTCAATTAAAGCAGGATTGTTCATGTTAGAAGCAGTTGGATTACTTATTCTAGGCCTTAGTCTCCTAGTATGGAGTGCAGATAAGCTCGTGTTTGGTGCTGCTGCCGTTGCTAAAAACTTCGGAGTATCCCCAATGATTATTGGCATGACAATACTTGCGATGGGTTCTTCGGCTCCGGAAATGATGGTTTCCGCCACCGCTGCCATGGCCAATAAAACCGACACTGCGGTTGGCAATGTCCTCGGTTCTAATATCGCTAATATTGCCCTTATTCTTGGTATAACCGCACTGATTAAACCATTGAGTATCGGCAGCACGGTTCTGCGCCGAGAAATGCCACTAATGATAGCTATCACTATCCTAGCAGGTATTCTCTTGAAAGACGATTATCTCGGCTATGGGGAGGGTATTCTCCTGTTGGGATTATTTGTCGTTTTCATTCTCGGCATGCAACAAATCAGTCGCCGTGAGAAGCAGCAAGGTAAAGCGGTCATTGATACTCATGAAGATGACATTCCACAAGATGTCCCTAACTCTAAAGCGGCGCTGTGGTTGATTGTCGGACTCGTATTGTTGCCCATCGCAGCCAACCTACTTGTCGACAACGCCGTAATTATCGCAAAAGCTTTTGGTATGAGTGATTTAGTTATCGGGTTAACGATCATCTCCATTGGTACCAGTTTGCCAGAGCTGGCGGCCTCACTCGCCGGAGTTCTGAAAGGCGAAGATGACATGGCAGTGGGTAACATCATTGGCTCAAATATCTTTAATATTTTAGCGGTAATGGGCATACCCGGTATCATCCAACCTTCTTATTTGAGCGAATATGCGATGGATCGAGACTTTTGGGTTATGCTCGGCACGTCGTTGTTATTAGTGGTAATGGCACTCGGCAAGTCACGTCGGATTAATCGCATTGAAGGGGGTATATTATTTATCATTTTCGTTGCATATCAAGTTTATCTCTTCATGAACATGACTGCTTAAGCGCGGGGGACATCATGGCATCTGAATTTAACTACCAAGCCGCAGCCCAGCAAGTTTTGGCGATAGAAGTCGAAGGGCTACAGCAATTAAAACCTTTCTTTAATGACGATTTCTCCAAGGCGTGTGAGCTAATTTTGAATAATTGCTCGGGCAAAGTGGTGGTAATGGGGATTGGTAAATCAGGACACATTGGTCGTAAAATTGCGGCGACATTAGCCAGTACGGGGACGTCAGCGTTTTTTGTTCATCCTGGTGAAGCTTCGCATGGCGATTTAGGTATGGTGACCTCTCAAGATGTGGTGTTAGCGATTTCAAACTCGGGAGAATCGGCAGAAATACTGAGCCTGTTTCCGGTGTTGAAGCGTCTAAATGTGGGCATTATTAGCCTCACCAGCCAACCTAATTCTACCATGGCACTATTGTCAGATATCCATTTGCAGATTAGCGTCCCTCAAGAAGCGTGTCCATTGGGTCTTGCTCCAACCACAAGCACCACCGTGACACTGGTGATGGGCGATGCTCTGGCGATTGCCCTCCTCCGTGCCCGCGGCTTTACCTCCGAAGATTTTGCAATGTCTCACCCTGGCGGCGCACTCGGTCGTAAACTGCTACTCAAACTCAGTGACATTATGCATGTCGGCAATGAACTCCCCCAGGTCAGACCAAACACGTTAATTCGTGACGCTCTGCTTGAGATCAGTCAAAAAGGCTTGGGCATGACCGCGATTACCGATGAACACGATACCCTCCTTGGTATTTTTACTGACGGCGATTTACGCCGCATTTTAGATAAGCGTGTCGATATCCATACCACAACGATTAATCATGTGATGACGACATCCCCCGCCACTGCATCTCCTGATATACTCGCGGTGGAAGGCATCAATTTGATGCAAGAAAGACGAATTAGCGGTTTAATGCTGACCGATGAAGGTAAACTCGTTGGTGCGTTAAATATGCATGACTTATTAAAAGCCGGAGTAATGTAATGTCACAACAAGTGGACACACTGTATGGCAAAGTAGACGAGCACATTCTATCCATTGCCAAATCTATCAAACTATTGATTTGTGATGTTGATGGTGTCTTTTCAGACGGCTTAGTCCACATGGGTAACAATGGCGAAGAACTCAAAACCTTCCACACACGTGATGGTTATGGTGTGAAAAGCCTCATGAATGCTGGCATCGAAATTGCGATTATTACCGGAAGAGAATCTCAGATTGTCACCAATAGAATGAACGCATTAGGTATAAAGCTTGTCTATCAAGGCCAAGATGATAAAGTCAAAGCCTATCGTGATATTTGCACAAAACTGTCGATTGCCCCACAAGAAACTGGGTATATTGGTGATGATTTAATTGATTGGCCTGTAATGGAACAAGTCGCTCTGCGAGTGTGTGTCGCTGATGGACACCCTTTGCTAGCCCAGCGTGCCAACTATGTGACCCAAATCAAAGGCGGACATGGTGCGGTGCGCGAGGTCTGTGATTTGATTTTACAAGCTAGGAATGAACTTGACGCACATAAAGGTCTAAGTATATGAGTGTATCCCGTGTCATATACGCGGTTTTAATATTGGTGTCACTGACCTCGCTTTATTATCTACTCGATAGTCAAGATAAAGTCGATATTCAGGTCAAACCTAATACAGAACTGCCTATGTTTAGCGGAAACAACCTGAACAATGTATCGTATAATGACCAAGGTATACGTAGTTACGTTATACAATCTAAGCACCTTGATTATTATGCGAAAAGTGGCGATACCATTTTCCAAAGCCCAATTTTAAAGGTGTATCAGCAAGGGACAAAACAAGAGTGGCAAGTGACTGCGCAACGTGCGGTGCTATCAAAAAAGCAAGTATTGACACTCTATGATGACGTCGTCGCAAAAAATTTACTGCGACAATCAAGCTTTGATGAAATGACGACGGCCAAGCTGAGCATAAAACTCGATAGCCGAGATTTTTGGGCTGATAATCCAGTGGATCTGAAAGGTCCTCAATTTGAAACTCATGGGAAAGCGATGAAAGGCAATTTTGCTGATAACTCCGCGGTCCTATACAAGCATGTACAAGGTCGATATGAAAATCTCACACCTCACGCTGGTAGCAAGTCTTCTGGTCAGTAGCCAGTGTTTTGCTTTATCTACCGATAGTAAACAACCTGTTTATATTGATTCAGATAGCCAACAACTTGATATGAAGAGTAACCGCGTTACCTTCATCGGTGATGTAAAATTGAAGCAAGGCAGTATCAATATTAATGCCGATAAGCTGATTGTCGTTCGTAACGCAAAGACCGGAAAAATTGAAGATATCAAAGGGTATGGCAAACTCGCGACCTTTTCTCAGTTGACCGATGAAGGCAAAACCTTACATGGTGAGGCCGAAGAGCTGTACTATAAAATGGCGCAAGATGAACTCGTTATGACCAATCAAGCGATGCTATCGCAAGATGACAGTGAAATTCGTGGTAAGAAAATTCGCTATAAAATTTCCTTACAAAAACTGATTGCAGATAGTAACGGTAAAGGTCGCGTGTCTACTGTTCTGCAACCACAAATGACCGATAATAATCAGAAGTAATTCATTATGTCTGTATTGAAAGCGCAACATTTAGCCAAAAGTTATAAAAAACGCAAAGTCGTGTCCGATGTAAGCCTTGCGGTTGAGTCTGGGCAGATTGTCGGCTTACTCGGCCCAAACGGTGCGGGTAAAACGACCTCGTTTTATATGATTGTAGGACTGGTAGCTCGTGATGAGGGTAAAATCTCCATAGACGACATGGACATAAGTGTGTTACCAATGCACAGCCGCTCTCGTTTGGGGATTGGGTATTTACCTCAAGAAGCGTCGATTTTTCGTAAACTGTCGGTAGAAGATAACATTCTCGCGGTACTGCAAACACGCAGTGAATTGAGCCGAGAACAGCGACAAGATAGGCTAGAAGACTTGCTCGACGAATTTAGTATTCAACATATTCGTAAAAATACGGGGATGTCTTTATCCGGTGGCGAACGCCGCCGAGTTGAAATAGCACGAGCATTGGCGGCAAACCCGCAATTTATCCTGTTGGATGAACCCTTTGCGGGCGTTGACCCAATCTCGGTTATCGATATCAAAAAAATTATTGAGCATCTGCGTGATCGCGGTTTAGGGGTTCTTATCACCGACCACAATGTGAGAGAAACATTGGATGTTTGTGAAAAAGCTTATATTGTAAGTCAAGGGCACCTAATTGCAGAAGGCACTCCTAAAGAAGTGTTGAACAACGAACAGGTGAAACAGGTTTATCTGGGAGAACAATTCCGTCTATGATAAATGGAAGGAGTCCAGATTTTTTAAGATAAGGTAGTTGGAAACTGAATGAAGCCTTCATTACAGCTCAAGCTAGGTCAACAATTAGCAATGACACCGCAATTGCAGCAAGCGATCCGCTTACTGCAATTGTCTACACTCGACTTACAACAAGAGATTCAAGAAGCCTTAGACTCTAATCCCTTGTTGGATGTTGAGGAAAACGCAGATGAGGTGGCTAATACTGATGAACGCAAAGAGAACGACCGTAATGAGGAGAAAGAACCTAGTGCGGATGTGGCAACGGAACCTGAGCCACAAGATAGTTCTGATGTGTTCGAAAAGTCAGAGATCAGCTCCGATCTAGAAATGGATACCACTTGGGATGATATCTACAGCGCTAACACGGGTAATACCGGTGTTGCGATGGATGATGACATGCCAATTTATCAAGGAGAGACCACCCAATCTCTTCAGGATTATCTACTGTGGCAACTGGATTTGACGCCTTTTAGTGAATTAGATCAGACCATTGCCGTCGCGCTCATCGATGCTATCGATGACTATGGGTATCTCACCTCATCGTTGGAAGACATTCGTGATAACTTTGATCATGACGATGTCGAACTTGACGAAATAGAAGCCGTGCGTAAGCGTATCCAGCAATTTGATCCTCTCGGTGTCGCTTCACTTAATCTACAAGACTGCTTACTCTTACAATTAGCGACGTTTCCAGCAGAAACACCATGGCTAGCAGAAGCTAAACTCATCCTTTCTCAGCATATTGATCAGCTTGGTAATCGAGATTACAAACTTATCTTAAAAGAGTCTAAACTCAAAGAAGATGAGTTACGACAAGCACTGCACTTAATTCAAGATCTCGATCCTCGACCGGGTAATCGTATTACTGAAACCCATGCTGAATACGTTATTCCCGATGTTTCAGTCTATAAAGATCACGGTAAATGGATTGTTTCCATTAACCCAGACAGCGTTCCTAAGCTCAAAGTGAATCAACAGTATGCGGGGCTTGCCAAAGGTAATAGCGCAGATAGCAATTATATTCGCACCAATTTACAAGAAGCCAAATGGCTCATTAAAAGTTTAGAAAGTCGTAATGAAACGTTATTAAAAGTTGCAAAATGTATTGTTGAACATCAACGTGATTTCTTTGAATATGGCGAAGAAGCCATGAAACCGATGGTGCTCAATGATGTAGCACTTGCCGTGGATATGCATGAGTCAACCATATCAAGGGTGACCACACAGAAGTTTATGCATACACCACGAGGCATATTCGAGTTGAAGTACTTTTTCTCCAGTCATGTGAGTACCGACAATGGCGGAGAATGTTCATCGACCGCAATACGCGCACTGATTAAAAAATTGGTCTCAGCAGAAACGCCTGCGAAGCCTCTCAGTGATAGCAAAATTGCGGCGTTACTAGCTGACCAAGGGATCAAAGTCGCGAGACGAACGATCGCTAAGTACCGAGAGTCATTGGGAATAGCACCTTCAAGTCAGCGTAAACGCCTGCTATAAGGCCAAACCGAGAAGGAAAGTCTATGCAAATCAATATTAATGGCCACCACATTGATCTGACCGATTCAATGCAAGACTATGTTAACGCTAAATTTCAAAAGCTAGAGCGCTTTTTTGATCAAATAAATAACGTCCAAGTTATTTTGCGTGTTGAAAAAGTCCGTCAGATCGCGGAAGCTACGCTCCACGTGAGTCAAGGTGAGATTCATGCGACCGCGGAAAGTGATAACATGTATGCGGCCATCGATGAGTTAGTGAATAAACTCGTACGACAACTCAATAAGCATAAAGAAAAGCTAAGTAGCCATTAATCATGCAATTAAGTGAAGTATTGACTCTGGACTGCACTAAAAGTGCGGTCCAGTGTTCTAGCAAAAAACGAGCATTAGAAATTATCAGCGAAGTCGCGGCGCAACACACGGGCCAAAATGCGACTTCGCTATTTGAATGCATGCTGAGTCGAGAAAAAGTGGGGAGTACCGGTATCGGCAATGGTATTGCGATTCCACACGCCAGAATGGCCGACAATCCCTCTGCGGTCGCAGTGTTATTGCAATGTGAAGCACCGATCGATTTCGATGCTATCGATAATCGTCCCGTCGATCTCTTATTTGCTTTGTTGGTACCTGAAGAGCAATGCAAAGAACATCTGCAAACACTCGCAAGTATGGCGGAGCGCTTGAAAGACAAAAAAGTTCTCAAACAATTGCGTAGTGCTCACACTGATCAAGAGCTATACAATATAATGGTCCATCAAGAGCAGGATAAATAACATGCGTTTGATCGTTGTCAGTGGTCAGTCTGGGGCTGGAAAAAGTGTCGCCTTAAGGGTGTTGGAAGATTTAGGGTATTACTGTGTTGATAATTTGCCGATCAATCTTTTGCAAGAGTTCGTGCAATCGGTCAAAGACAGCAACCAAAATGTGGCGGTTAGTATTGATATCCGCAATATCCCCAAAGATCCGGGCTTAATTGAGCCGGCATTAAATCGTTTAAAATCCAGTGATGTCGAAGTCAGTGTGTTATTCCTTGATGCCTCTGAGGATGTTTTGCTTAAACGATACAGTGAAACTCGCAGAATTCATCCCCTATCACTGGCCGATGACAATCCATCACTCTCCCATGCGATCGAGCTAGAAAAGCGAACACTTAAACCGCTTAAAGAACATGCAGATCATACCATAGACAGCAGTAAACGTTCGATTCATGAGCTCAGTGAGCGCGTGCGCATGTATGTGGAAGGCAACGAGCGTAAAAAACTGGTCATGGTTTTTCAATCATTTGGCTTTAAATATGGTGTGCCCAGTGATGCTGATTTTGTGTTCGACGTGCGCTTTCTTCCCAACCCCCATTGGGAACCTAATTTACGCCCGATGACCGGACTAGATGCGCCCATCCGCTCCTTTTTGTCTGGCTTTCCCGAAGTCATGGAATTAAAACTACAAATCCAAAAGTTCATCGAACACTGGCTCCCTATGTTGGAAAAAAATAATCGTAGTTATCTCACCGTTGCGATAGGGTGCACAGGAGGAAAACATCGTTCTGTTTACATTGCGCAGCAGTTGGGTGAGTACTTTTCCGACTTAGGCAATAAAGTAAAAATTCAGCACAATACGCTCGACAATAATTTATCATAAGAGTCTCTTACCATGACGAACGTTACTCGTACGGTTCTAATTCAAAATAAATTGGGGTTACATGCTCGTGCGGCCGTAAAATTAGTGGAACTTGCTCAATCGTTTGATGCTGTCCTGACCATTCAGGCGCAGGATGGTAACGAAGCGACAGCAGATACGGTCATTGGGCTTTTAATGTTGCAGTCCGCACAAGGCCAACACATTACCTTATCAGCGTCAGGATCCGATGCTGAGCCGGCTCTCGATGCGGTGTGCCACCTTATTGAAGATAAATTTGATGAAGATGAATAGCGAACTTTTGCTATTTATGACATAGACACCAACACTCAACATAGAAATTTCTTATTAAATATAATACTAACAAGCTATCCATTCCTTTTCTTTTCAACCTTGCATTAGGAGGCCTTTATGGCAGAGCAAATTGAATTTGATCAAGCTCACCAAACCCTCCATGAAATCACTCAAGCACTAGAGAATGGTCGTTTTGTCCATGTTCGTCGTCAGCTTCAGGACATGGAGCCGGAAGACATTGCGATACTGCTAGAAGCCTCTCCGCGTAAAGCCCGGGAAGTGCTGTGGCAGCTTACCGACCCAGAAGACTATGGTGAAATCCTCGATGAATTATCTGAGGATATAAAAGACGCGCTTGTCTCAAAAATGGCGCCGGAAAAACTGGCAGAAGCCACCGAAGGCATGGACACCGATGACGTAGCCTATGTCTTGCGAAGCCTGCCGAATACTTTATCCAAAGAAGTATTAGCGAAAATGGATACGGCCGATCGACAGCGTGTTGAGACGGCCCTCTCCTACCCTGAAGATAGCGCCGGTGGTTTGATGAACACCGACGTCACGACCATCCGTAGTGATGTCATTATTGATGTTGTATTGCGTTATTTGCGCATGAAAGGCGACTTACCCGATGTAACGGACTCACTCTACGTCATTGATGAACACAGTAAGTTAATCGGTCATTTGCCATTAACGGTCTTGCTAACATCGCAACCAGATATCCTCGTCAGTGAAGTCATGGATGATGCGGATGATGCCATTAGTGTCGATACCACTGATTCCGATGTGGCCAGCTTGTTCGAACGTCGTAATTGGGTTTCCGCGCCAGTCGTCAATCATAATTATACGCTGGTTGGCCGGATCACCATTGATGACGTCGTCGATGTTATTCGTGAAGATGCCGAGCACTCGATGATGAGTATGGCCGGTATGGATGATGATGAAGACACGTTCGCGCCCGTGATCAAATCCGCGCGGAAGCGTAGTATTTGGCTTGGAGCCAATGTCCTGGCAGCCTTAGCCGCCGCCTCGGTATCGAACATGTTCGAAGATACACTGCAAGCCATGGCATCGATTGCGGTACTAATGACAATCGTCCCGTCAATGGGTGGAGTTGCTGGTAACCAGACCGTCGCGTTGGTGATTCGTGGTCTTGCGTTAGGACACATCGGTGAAAGTAACAAAAAAGAATTGCTCTACAAAGAAGCCGCCATTGGTTTACTCAACGGTATTTTGTGGGCAGTACTCATCGGTGTCATTGTGATGGTCTGGAAAGGAAACATTGAACTCGGTGCGATTCTTTCAGCCGCCATGTTGACCAACTTATTTGTGGCCGGTATCGCGGGAGTGCTAATTCCTGTATTGATGAAAAAAATTAACATTGACCCAGCGTTAGCCGGAGGAATGGCATTAACCACGGTGACCGATGTCGTGGGATTATTTGCCTTTTTAGGACTAGCAACGCTCATTATTCATTAGTCGCTTGGCATACACTAAAAAGCCGAACTCGCTGAGTTCGGCTTTTTGTTATTGACGAGCAATCAAATCGGTCAGCATTACTCTCCCGCGACTTTCATACTCTCAACTAATAACGATCCCATTTGAATTTGAGAGCGCGTCTCTATATCGCTACCAACGGCGACCGTTTTCTGGAAAATATCTTGTAGATTCCCCGCAATAGTAAATCCAGAGACTGGGTATTGAATCACTCCATTTTCCACCCAGAATCCGGCTGCACCACGAGAATAGTCGCCCGTCACAATATTGACACCTTGCCCCATCACTTCTGTAACAAGGACGCCGGTTCCCAAAGCTTGCAGCATTTGCTCAAAATCTTGACCAGTCGATGCCACAAACCAGTTATGAATACCACCAGCATGGCCGGTTGGGGTCATGTTCATTTTGCGCGCCGCGTAGCTGGTCAATAGATAGGTCGCCAACTTACCATCGGTAATAATGTCGCTATCTTTCGTCGCTACACCCTCACTATCAAATGGGCTCGAGGCTAAACCACGCTGAATATGTGGACGCTCAATGATATTAAACCATTCTGGTAGAATCTTTTCGCCGAGCTTATCGACTAAAAACGAGGATTTGCGGTACAAATTGCCACCGCTGATCGCCATCACTAAATGGCCCATCAACCCTGTCGCGACATCACGCTCAAATAATATTGGATAGTTGCCAGTTTTTAACGCACGGGCATCGAGGCGACGCACCGTTTTTTCTGCCGCCTGAACACCTACCTGCTCAGGCGCCCATAACTCATCCTTATGGCGAGCAAGCGTATAGCTATAGTCACGCTCCATTTCACCATTAGCACCCAAACCAATAACGCTGCAGCTCGTACTATGACGGCTAGACGCATAACTGGCCAGTAAACCATGACTATTTCCGTAAACGCGCACACCATAGTGACTATCGTAACTAGCACCGTCACTTTGCTTGATCTTATCACTGTATTCGAGTGCAGCTTGCTCAGCACGAATGGCGATTGCCGCCGCTTTATCGGGATCCGGTTCATCAGGATGAAAAAGATCGAGGTCGGGAATATCTTTCACCATCAGCTCGGCGGGTGCTGGACCTGCAAACGGATCTTCTGAAGTATAGCGAGCGATATCTAAGGCCGCTTTTACTGTCTCATGAATGGCTTTTTCACTGAGATCAGACGTTGATGCACTGCCTTTTTTATTTTTGTTATAAACGGTAATACCTAAGGCACCATCGCTATTAAATTCAACGTTCTCAACTTCACACATACGGGTCGAGACACTTAGGCCTGTACTTTTGTTAATGGCGACTTCTGCGGCGTCAGCGCCTTGCGCCGCCATATCCAGAGCTTTGGCAACGGCAGCTTCTAAATCGGCTCTTTGTTGAGCGACTTGCTGTTTCACATCCATACTTAATCCATCTTCTTCGGCATTTGTTTCAATAGGATAACAAGAATTTCGCTTTCTCCCCACGATTCTTGCTAAAATAGCAGATATAAATAACTTATTAGTGAAGAAAATGGCTCGTAAAAATCAAAAAGCTCCATGGGAAGAAGAAGAAGAAATTATTTGGGTCAGTAAAACTGAACTCAAAAACGACATGACAGAACTGCAAAAACTGGGAGAAGATCTCGTTAATTTAAAACCTGCAGTATTAGCCAAGTTTCCACTACCGGAAGACTTGGCCGAAGCCATTGCCGACGCTCAGCGCTTTAAAACAGAAGCTCGCCGTCGCCAGTTGCAATACATTGGTAAGCTCATGCGTCAAATTGATCATGAACCGATCCAAGCCGCTTTGGATAAGTTTAATAACAAGCACTCGCAGTCAACGGCCGCATTGCATAAGTTAGAAGACTTACGCGACCGTATTATTACTGATGGTGATAAAGCTATTGATGAAGCAATGGCGCAATATCCAGAGCTTGATCGCCAGCGTCTTCGCCACCTTTCTCGTCAAGCGCGTAAAGAGAAAGCGGCTCAAAAAAGTCCAAAAGCCTCTCGTGAAATTTTTCAGATGCTGAAAGCACTGAACGATGAAGAATTTTAATGAATTAGTCATCAGCATTCATTAATAAAAGCCAGAGTTTATCTCTGGCTTTTTTGTCGCTAACTTCCTGCTCGTACAAACGCCGCCAATTCAGGATCGGGGTGATCACTGCTTAATTGCTCAATGGGGGCAACGCTCTGAACTTTTCCTCTGGCCATAAAGGCAAAGTCAGTCGCAATGGCTTTCGCATCAGAAATATGGTGTGTCACCATCAGCACACTGGCCTGACGCTCTTGCGCTAGGCGTTGCACTAACGCCAGCATATCTTCTCTCAACACAGGATCCAGCGCTGAAAATGGCTCGTCTAAAAGCCAGATGGGATGAGATTGTACAAAACAACGCGCCAAAGCAACACGCTGCCTCTGCCCTCCTGACAAGTGTTCAGGATAACGATCGAGCACCGCAGATAATCCCACTTGTTCCGCCGCTTCGACGATTTTTTCTCGCTGCTTGGCCGATAGCTTTAAGCCGGGATGTAAACCCAAGCCAATATTTTGCCGCACTGACAG
>JBQGON010000060.1:0-19322 GCA_052087065.1 Vibrio sp.
GGGTGGATAATTTCGCGTGTGATACCACCGTGATCACTCCGCCTCAGCCTCAAGAACCCGAACATCCACAACTCTGTGATTTATTTCCTCAACCGGTCCAAAGTTGGATTACCAATGGTACCCAAGATTACAGCGCATATGGTAATAGCCAGTTAAATGTCTACAATGACACAGTAAAAATCAACGGTTTTTCAGATGATTATTTGCTCGAAAATATCTTCGATCACAGTGGGTATACAGGGTCTGCTATGCATCCGGTATTGCGCACTGGATTTGATCAAGTCCAGCCGACATGGCTAGCGTATGACTCTCCGGATGCCTCGATATGCCAAGGTATTGGTTGTTATCCTGACGATGAGATGCAGACAGGTAAAGTCGCTCCACCGCCAGTGATCCCCTATACGTTTGATGCTACGCAAGATGTCTCTTTAAATGATACTTATAGTTATTTAAGGCGCAGCTATACTTACCAAAGAGTGTGTGATTCGATACTGGCTAGTGACTCGCTATGCACCTACGAGACAGGGAGTAATAATCGTGTGGATATTACCCTGCAAAAAGATGTGCGTAATTTAACCTTACGCGCTTACGATAATAATAAATACCTCGTTCTGCACTTTAAAGGTGATGTAAAAGTTGAACATTTAGTCTATGAAGGCGATACCGCTTTGTATTTTGATGCAGATACCACGGTTAATTTTACCACAATTACCAGCGGTAATAATGCCGTCATGGCATTTGAAAGTGGCGCGTGGATCAATATCTCTGATGCTGCTGCGCACAATATTGAATTACAAATGAACGCGAATATGCGTTTTTATTACGTTGGCGAAAGTGAGGATGGCTACCAGTATCCAGTGTTCTATGGTCCGCGCGCCAATTTTCTTGTGCGTAGTGACCAAGCCCAAGATAACGGCATTTATAAAGGCTATTTACTCGCCAAAGAGATTGAGTTGACTGGGGGGACGCGAGTCGATGGGGCGGTTACTGCTCACAATTTAGTGATGTCAGGCACGGCAAATATTCAGACTCTTAATGGTGGCAATCAGTGTCATGTGCCAGTAGATAACAATTTTGAATTGCAAATAACGCCAATTGAAGACTACGCACTATCATGCAAAAAACAAACGATTCAACTGCAAGTTCGCAATCCAGATGGAACCCCAGCTAGTGATTTTTCTGGCTCGATTTACGTGTCTCCGGCGAATGGGTTATCGGTTGTGCCCGGCAGCGGCGGAACGGGCAGTGATGGATTATTTCAGCCTGATAATAATGGGCTTTTACAACTCCAGCTCACGGCGGGGCAAGCTCAAGATGTACAGATAAGCGCGTACTTGTCGACACAATCGGCCGAGGAGAGCGTTAAGGGGACTTATCACTTTGTTCCATACGCCTTTAGTGTTGATCCGCAAGCGGTGATTGCCAATAAACCACAGTCAGTTAACCTTCGAGTGTTGGCGTGTGATGATGACGGTCAGGCCATCGATATTGGTTATAACGGCACGCCAACGGTCACGTCACAGTGGAAAGCTCCCGCGGCAGGGCAAGGCGCTTTGACACTCAGTGACTTAGATTTTGTCAATGGTGAAGCGACTGCACAATTAACCATGACAGATACTGGCATTCAGCAAGTAACGCTAGAAGATGAGAATTTTAATTGTAGCCAGTATCAAGATTGTCCAATAAAAAGCGGTGGTAGCCTAAAAGGCAGTTTTGATGTGTACTCGCGCCCTTGGACATTCGCTATTTGCCCTGTTGATAATACCACAAGCATGGAAGGTAACCTTACCGAGGTGAGTAGCCCTAAGTTCGCTGCCGCTGGTGATGATTTTGGCGTGTTAGTTAAACCATTAAAATGGTCTTCCGGGGGCAAAATTGACGGGGCGATTTTAAGTCACTCCGAGCTTTGTGCATTACCAATGATCGACAACTTTTTTGATAGTGATCCGAGGCTTGCCTCTCAAGTGTCATTGACTCATACGGTGGCCGCGCCAAGTGGCGGTGTGCTCGGCAAGTTGCAACAACGAGTCAATAGCGAGCAGGGCATAGAAATCACAACAACGGATGTCTCTTTAGCCAATACTGAGGGAGACCGCTCCCATGGTATTTGGTTTGATCAATTGAGCTGGAGCGAAGTCGGTGTATTACAACTGACCGCGCAAACCAAAGGTAATGCTGGTTACATTTTGCCCAACCATATCATACAGTCTGGTTATCGTGATATTGGCCGCTTTGTGCCTCATCACCTCACGTTGGTATCCAATGAATGGAACTATTCACAGGGCTATGATGGGTTTGCCTATATGGGACAGCCTATTGAGTATGGATTTGTGCTTGAAGCGCGCAATAAGCAACAGCAGATCACACGCAATTATGCCCAGTTCCCGGCTGCGCTGATATCGGATTTAAGCTTATATGCGAAGGATGGCGAAACGAGTTTACTGGATAGAATCAATACCCCACGACAAACGTGGGATGGTGGCAGTAATCAGTGGGACAGTGGCCGCTTATCGGTGGCTCAGGCTGGTTTTACTTTTGAGAAGAAACTTGATTCAGAGCCTGATGCTAAGGTGGACGCCGGTACTTTAGTGACACTACCCGATGGACCATACCAGTCAGGTTTCGGTATCGCAGTGAGTCAGGTGGTCGATGGTGTTATGTTTGCCGACAGTGACGTACAAGCCGCGTTTATCACACAACCTGACTTTCGTTATGGGCGTTTACAATTAGCGGACGTTGGCGGGAACTCTGGTGATACAATTACTGTCCCAGTAGAAGCCCAATATTGGGACGGTCAGCGGTTTGCTATTAATGACGCTGATTCTGGTAGTCAATTTGCAACACAAAATGAGCTGGGTGAGACGGTGTGCCGCCAATCTGTTTGGTCAGATAGGGGGGATGAGGTCAGCTTAGCTCACTTAGAGCCCCTAGTCCCCAATACTGTCGATGATGGCGTCGGTGAAGGTCTTGCGGCAAACGCGAGTGATAACTCGCACCGTGAGCAAGTGCGATTTTGGATGCGTGTTGCCAATAATAGCGTGCAATTAAATGAGACTGACGTAGCATGTGAGGCTGGGCATCTGGGTGAACCGTGGCTACAATTTAATTGGCGAGGACTCGGTGATGAAGATCCATCGACATTGATTACCTTCGGTGTGTATCGTGGTAACGATAGAATTATTTACCGTGGAGAGCCCCGAATAAATAACTAAGTTCCGCCATTTTACTGGCTGAGGTTAGGAATTTGTTAGAAATTACTTATTTCGCTCTATGTTTATGCATCAATAACTTGCTGTGATCGCAACGCATTGGTACATTTAGAGCAATTTTTATCTTATTAATTCTTGCAGGACGAGCGAAGAATATGTTCAAAAAACTTCGTGGCATGTTTTCAAATGACCTATCGATTGATTTAGGCACTGCCAACACGCTAATTTATGTAAAGGGACAAGGTATTGTTCTTGATGAGCCATCTGTAGTTGCGATTCGCCAAGATAAAGGGCGCGGCGGCAAGACTGTCGCTGCCGTTGGTCACGCAGCGAAGCAAATGTTAGGGCGTACGCCTGGTAACATTTCTGCAATCCGACCGATGAAAGATGGTGTTATTGCTGATTTCTATGTTACTGAGAAAATGTTACAGCATTTTATCCGTCAGGTGCATGATAACAGCGTATTGAAACCAAGCCCGCGTGTGTTGGTTTGTGTTCCTTGTGGTTCAACGCAAGTCGAACGTCGTGCGATTCGAGAGTCTGCTTTGGGCGCGGGCGCGCGTGAAGTGTACTTGATTGATGAGCCAATGGCCGCGGCAATTGGTGCTGGTTTACGTGTATCAGAGCCAACCGGTTCGATGGTTGTCGATATCGGTGGTGGTACCACAGAAGTAGCTGTGATCTCGCTCAATGGTGTGGTTTATTCATCATCAGTGCGCATCGGTGGTGACCGTTTTGATGAAGCAATCATTAATTATGTGCGTCGTAACTACGGCAGCTTGATTGGTGAAGCGACTGCAGAAAAAATTAAGCATGAAATCGGCTCAGCTTATCCTGGCGATGAAGTCATGGAAATTGAAGTTCGTGGTCGTAACCTTGCTGAAGGTGTACCACGCAGCTTTACTCTGAATTCAAATGAAATTTTAGAAGCGCTACAAGAACCGTTAACGGGGATTGTCTCAGCGGTGATGGTTGCACTGGAACAGTGTCCACCAGAATTGGCTTCTGATATCTCTGAAAACGGTATGGTACTCACCGGTGGCGGTGCATTGCTTAAAGACTTAGACCGTTTGCTAACAGAAGAAACCGGTATTCCTGTGGTGATCGCCGAAGATCCTCTTACCTGTGTGGCGAGAGGTGGTGGTAAAGCACTAGAAATGATCGACATGCACGGTGGCGACCTCTTTAGCGAAGAGTAATTTATAGGTCAGGTTCTGTATCACAGCAGAACCTGTCAGCAACTCTGGGATTAATAAGATGAAGCCAATATTTGGTCGAGGACCATCTCTTCCGCTACGTCTGTTCTTCGCTGTCATGATATCAGCCAGCCTTATGCTGGCTGATAGCCGTTTAGATGCTTTCTCGCATGTGCGTTTTTTGTTGAACAGTTTAGTTGCACCGATCCAGTATGCAGCAGATTTACCACGAACATTGTTCGATGGTTTTTACGAACGGTTGAGTACGCACCAACATTTATTAGATTCGAACAATCAGCTTAAGCAAGAAGTGCTGACACTGAAAAGTGATCTGTTGTTACTGAATCAATATAAAGAAGAAAATAAACGTCTGCGCAAGCTGTTAGGATCGTCGTTCGTTCGAGATGAAAAGAAAAAAGTAGCCGAAGTCATGGCAGTGGACACTTCTCATTACCGACATCAAGTTGTGATCAATAAAGGTCGTAGTGATGGCGTGTATGAAGGGCAGCCTGTTATCAATGAAAAAGGGATTGTGGGGCAAATTACATTTGTCGCAGCTCACAATAGCCGTGTGTTGTTGCTGGTGGATCCTAACAATGCTATTCCTGTACAAAATTTACGTAATGATATCCGAGTGATTGCTTCTGGCAATGGCCAAAGCGATGAAATGCAGTTGGAACACATTCCAACGAGCACTGACTTACGAGTCGGCGATATGCTCGTTACCTCAGGTTTGGGGGGCGTGTATCCAGAAGGCTATCCGGTTGCTTATATCACCAATGTTGATAAAGATACTCGACGTGAGTTTGCCTCCATTAAAGCCAAACCTGTCGTTAACTTTGAACGTTTACGCTATTTATTGTTGATATGGCCGCATAACGATGAGCAGAAGCAAGCACTGAAGTTGGATATCAAACAGATGCAGAATGAGGATAAGCGTGACACTAACAAGTAACTGGAAAGGTCGTTTTGTTATCTGGGGGACTTTCATTGCCGCCTTGATACTGCAAACGATTCCTTGGCCGGGTATGCTAGATTTGCTACGACCGTCATGGCTATTGTTGGTCATTTGCTATTGGGTACTCGCATTACCACATCGTGTCAATGTTGGTACGGCTCTTATCATGGGCCTGCTTTGGGATTTACTGCTTGGCTCCACCTTAGGTATCCGCGGCATGATGCTGTCTTTGGTGGTCTATTTTGTTGCGATGAATTTTTTAGTGTTACGTAACATGGCATTATGGCAACAGGCTGTCGTTATCGGTTTATTATCGATGGCGCTCGAAGTTATGATCTTTTTAGGTGAGTATCTCACGCAAGATGTCATTTTTAATACGATGTCATTATGGAGCGGGGCGATTAACTGTGTGTTGTGGCCTTGGATGTTCCTATTATTGAGACGTGTTAGACGTCATTGGCATTTAAAATGAGTCAGTATCATTTAGTTCTCGCATCTGCGTCTCCGCGCCGTAAAGCGCTTCTTACGCAACTTGGTTACACTTTTAATGTGATAGTCAGTGATGTGGAAGAAGCGCGCGCCGAGGATGAGACGCCCCACCAGTATGTTGAGCGGCTCTCTTTGGATAAAGCGCAGGCAGGACTAGCTCGCTCGGCGAAGAATGCGGTGGTGATTGGCTCTGATACCATCATCTCTTTTAAAGATACCGTGTTAGAAAAGCCGCAAGACTTGGCCGATGCGCAACGTATGCTGCGCATGCTATCAGGGCAAGTTCATCAAGTGATGACGGCCGTAACCGTCATGTCTGCTCAGCAACATTATTCTCAAGTCATCGTGACGGATGTGTGGTTTAGCTCTCTTTCGGAAAGTGACATTCTGGCGTACTGGCAAACAGGCGAGCCACAAGATAAGGCCGGCTCTTATGCCATTCAAGGCCTTGGTGGGCGGTTTGTTACGCGTATTGAAGGTAGCTATTACTCTGTCGTCGGATTGCCTTTATATGAAACGGATCAGCTCATCAAAAAATTTATTCCATAGCATTTTTCTGACCGAAAAGATCCTTCGATCTCGTCTGATAAAGAAAAATGATCGTATTACCGCTCATATCGCGATGCATTCTACAGCGTTATCCAGATCGCGATTGAGCATGACTCATCTAAATTAGGATTTTATCATGTGCGCAGAGTTGCTGTTAAATGTAACACCAAGTGAAACGCGTGTTGCAATGATTGAAGGCGGTGTCCTGCAAGAAATCCACGTAGAGCGAGAAGCAAAACGTGGGATTGTGGGCAATATTTATAAAGGTAAAGTCAGCCGGGTATTGCCTGGAATGCAAGCCGCATTTGTTGATATTGGCCTAGATAAAGCGGCCTTTTTGCATGCATCCGATATTGTCCCTCACACTGAGTGTGTGTCTGAAAATGAAAAACAACAGTTTCAAGTTCGCGATATCTCAGAGTTAGTACGCCAAGGGCAAGATCTCGTCGTGCAGGTTGTGAAAGACCCTCTCGGGACAAAAGGAGCCCGCCTAACAACGGATATTACGTTACCATCTCGGTATTTAGTTTATATGCCTGGTGCGAAGCATGTTGGAGTATCACAACGTATCGAGAGTGATAAGCATCGTCAGCGTTTGAAAAAAGTGGTCGAAGAATATTGTGATGAACATGGTGGTTTTATTATCCGCACCGCAGCGGAAGCCGCTAGTGAGAAAGAGCTTGCTCAAGACGCCGCTTTTTTGAAGCGATTATGGTCTAAAGTTATGGAGCGTCGGGTTAAATACAAAACGCGCTCTACACTGTATGGTGAGCCAGGGTTATCACAACGTCTGTTACGTGATTTTGTGGCCACTGATATTACGAAAGTGTTAGTGGATTCACGTCAAGAGTTCGAGAACCTTAAAGAATTTACTTCTGAGTTTGTCCCTGAGTTGCATGAAAAGCTTGAGTTGTACGATGGGGATAAGCCATTGTTTGACATGTATGAGACGGAAAATGAAATCCAACGCTCTCTTGAACGTAAAGTTGAGCTCAAGTCGGGTGGGTATCTCATCATTGACCAAACTGAAGCGATGACAACGGTCGACATTAATACAGGCGCGTTTGTCGGACGGCGTAACTTAGAAGAGACCATTTTCAATACCAATGTTGAAGCGACACAAGCGATTGCGAGACAACTGCGGTTACGCAATCTGGGCGGTATTATCATTATCGATTTTATTGATATGACGTCTAATGAACACCGTAAGCGAGTACTTACATCGCTTGAAGCAGCTTTAAGCCAAGATCGTGTGAAAACCAATATTAATGGTTTTACCCATCTGGGCTTGGTTGAAATGACGCGCAAAAGAACACGTGAAAGTATCGAGCATATTCTCTGTTCTTCTTGTCCAACGTGCAAAGGGCGTGGTAGCGTTAAAACGGTTGAAACAGTCTGTTTTGAAGTATTACGAGAAATTACTCGTGTTAACCGTGCTTATGATGCTGATAAATTTGTGGTGTATGCCTCTCCAGCGGTTGCTGAGACTTTGCAAGGTGATGAATCGCACTCGTTAGCAGAACTTGAAGTGTTCATTGGTAAAGAAGTGCGTATAAAAGCTGAGCCTCTCTACAGTCAAGAACAGTTTGATGTAGTGATGATGTGATAGGACACTGAGTGAACTTGAGATTTTCCCGTACCTTACGGATAACTATAGGGTTAATGACGACGCTTTTAGTCGTACTAGCGGTGCTTGTGACGTCATTACGAGTACTGCTACCCAATTTGAATCGCTTTCAGGGCGATATTGAGCAGTGGGTTAATCAACGGACTCACATTCACTTCACCATGAAAAACGTTCATGGTTCATGGCGCAATATTCATCCTTCGATTGTCCTGCAAGGGGTAACGGCTAAATTTGAACAAAATAGCCAAGTTCACTTCTCAGCTGGAAATATAGCGATTGAATTCGATGTGCTCAAATCGATTATTGAGCAAAAACCGGTCATTGCCGATATGACGCTGGATCGACTCAATTTAGATACCAGTTCAATTGCGTGGCAGCAAAGCGACACCCATGCACAACCTCAGCCTAAAGGCGATCAGCAAAATGATGTCTTAGAGCGCATAGATGCCTTATTTTTACGTCAGCTCGACAACTTTTCTTTACGTCATTCTACGGTGTTATATCAAACCGTTTCGGGTAAAAAACGCCAGTTAGATATCGAGAAATTACGCTGGAAAAATACAGGCAACAAGCATTATGCAGAAGGTGTTGTTAGCATTGCCGATGCCAATATTAATTCACTATCCGTTGCCGCGCGATTTGAAGACTATGGGTCACTTCGAGATGTGTCAGGCCAATTTTATGCAGATGGACAAGATATCCAAGTCGGCCCATGGCTAAGTCAATATGCCAAAGCGAAAACTGGCATTAACAGTGGTGTGGTCAGTTTAAATGCGTGGATGACATTGAAACATAGCCAACCTGTGAGTGGTTACTTGCGTTTTCAGCCATCGGAATTAACCTGGAAAGATACCAAGCAACACCATCTTTATATTGAGTCTGGAATTGTCAATTTACTACCAACAGAAAAAGGCTGGAAGGTAAGTGGTCACTCACTTAAAGTGCGGACTGACGATACACTGTGGCCTGAATTAGATGTGGGGATGGATTGGACACCCCAATCTTGGCGTTTAAATTTATCCCAGCTTGATATTAAAGCGGTGACGCCATTAGCGCGTTTGTTTAGTGATTCACCGAGCATGCAGCAATGGATTCAACACCTGCAACCACACGGTCGACTCGAAGATATTCGCGTAGCACAAGGGCAAACGTCCGAGTCATTACGTTATTCTGCGCAGCTTGTTAATGGCGCGATAGCGCAATGGGATCTCTTGCCTGAAGTTCATCATCTGCAAGCTAAAATTACCGGGTCGTTAACTCAAGCACACATTAAAGCTTCGCTTGTCGATGACACACTGCCGTATGGGGATGTTTTTCAAGCGCCACTGCAGATTGAGCAAGGAAACGTCGATTTAGTTTGGCAACAACACGCTAACGGTTGGTCTTTGTGGAGCGATCAAGTGCATGTGACGACGCCTGATCTCGATGCTTTGGGTCAGTTTCGTTTAGATATGTCTAATGGGCAAAGTCCTTTCTTATCATTTTATTCAGAGGTTAACCTGCAAGATGCTGGGCAAACATGGCGATATTTACCTCGTCTTGCACTCGGTGATGAGCTGACTAACTACCTTTCTACGGCTATTCAAGCCGGGCGAGTCAATACGGCGAAGCTGGTATGGTACGGACGATTGAGTGATTTCCCGTATCAGCAGCATAAGGGTATTTTTCAAGCGTGGGTGGGCTTAAAGAACGCCCGGTTCAGCTTTGACACGGCTTGGCCCCCCCTGACTGATTTGCAGCTTAACTTGTTGTTTGAAAATGATGCCATGTACTTAGATTCGCACTCAGCAACGTTACAACAAGTCCATGCGCAGCGTATTACTGGAGAAATTCCCTCACTGCGTTCAGATGGTCATATTAGCTTAGAGGCCACGGCTACAGGGCAAGGTGACGATGTAAAAAACTATATGACGTCGTCTCCTTTAGTGGATTCGGTTGGTGCAGCGCTGACCGCGGTCCAGGTCAAAGGCAATGTATCGTCTCATTTTCGCTTAACTGTCCCTTTTTCCTCAGATCAGGAGACGCGAGCTTGGGGGTGGGCGGATATCAAAGACAGCACCGTTGCGATTAAAGCCCCACAAATGCAACTTAAGCATGTATCTGGACGCGTTAACTTTGATAACGATGTAGTGAAGGGCGCAGGATTATCCGCAGACTTACTCGATCAACCGATTTCGTTAGATTTTAATGGAGAAAGTACGGCCCGTGGATATAGCGTTCATATTGATACGGTGGGGGATTGGGAAGTCAAACCGTTAGGTCAATATATTGGTGAGCAATGGACTGACCCGGTATCCGGTCACGCACCTTGGCAAATGGGAGTGGATTTACAGTTAAATGATGTCGGTTTTAATTATCAGGTTGATGTACAAGCCGGATTGAATACCGTGGCTAGTCACTATCCATATCCGCTCAATAAAACACTACAAAGCCCAGGACAAGCCCATTTACAAGCCTCAGGCGATCAACAGCAGGTTAATGCTCGTTTATCCTTGCCGCATGCCAAGTATCAAACGTTGATTGATATTAGTCACTCGACGCCTCGCTTAGTGGCAACCAATGCCATTTTAGGCCATGGGCAGTTTGCCTTAGAGCCGATTGTCGGTCATCGTGCCCACATTGATATCGATAAACTGAACCTCGATCAATGGATCGGTTTTTTGAGCGATACCATGGCTGATAAAAACACGATACAAGCGAAGAATAATACGACGCCTAATATTACCATCCCCATGCCTGAGCAAGTGAACCTGAAAGTCAAAACGCTGACGGCAGCCGCTATTGATTGGCACGATGTGAACGCTCAGGTCCGTAAGAAAACCGATGATTGGAGCATGACGTTAAACAGTCAAGAAGCCAACGGTCATGCGACTTATTTACCATCAAACGAGTTACAGGTTGTGTTGGAACGTTTGCACCTCTATATCCCCGCGTTGGAAGGTCAAAAACAAGATAAGCCCATTATTATTGAAGATAAGCCTGAGCAAACTCCGTTAGTTACCGATCTCGATCGCAGTTTGTTTAAGTTCCTGCCTAGCTTAAAAGTGAACGTGCATGATTTCTGGTTTCAAGGATATAAAGTCGGAGAACTCGACATGGATATGGTGCGTAAAAAGCACCTGTTAAGCTGGAATAAAATTGATATAAACAGCGGCACGAATGATGTTCATGCGAGTCTCGATTGGTTTTTAAAAGGCGACACCACGACGACAAAATTGAACTTGTCGATGAAAGGCGAGAATAATAGTGATCTGATGGATCGCTTTGGTATTACGGCGGGTATTCAAAAGGCGCCGTTTGAACTTCATACCGACGTGGATTGGCGTGGGGCTCCTTGGTCAATGCGGGTAAGCTCTCTTAAGGGCAAGGTGAAGTCTAAATTTGGTAAAGGGGTCATTTCTGATGTCAGCGGCGCTGCCAATTTATTGGGTATCTTTAGTTTAGATTCATTAATTCGCCGTATGAAATTGGATTTTAGTGATGTTTTTGATAAAGGTATGGCTTTCAATTCGATTACCGGAACAGGCAAAATATCACAGGGTATTTTTGTCACTAATGATATTGATATGGATGCCGTTGCCGGAGAGCTCACTCTTAAAGGTATGGCTAACCTCACGAAGCGAACGGTGGATGCGCAAGCCAGCTTCGTTCCAGATATGACCTCTGGTATTCCGGTGTTGAGTGCGTTTGCGGTCACGCCGCAAACGGCACTGTATGTTTTAGCCATTACCACGGTAATCTCTCCTGTTGTTGAAGTATTTACAGAAGTAAACTATGAAATAAAAGGGCCGTTGGATCATCCTGCAGTCAAAGAAATCTCGCGCAGCAAAGGCGAATATAAACTGCCTGAAAGTCTTCAGAAATTAGAGAAAAAGCTAGAAGGAAAGGAATCGTTATGAGCTTAGTTGGTATTGCACAAATGACATCAGGACCTTCGCTAAAAGAGAATCTAATAGCGTTGGACACGCAAGTGGCGCAACTGGCAAAGCAGGGAGCTCAATGGGTGGTCACTCCAGAGAACGTACTCCTTCTGAGTGATTCAGCCGCTTATCATGAACAGGCAGAACCGTTAGGAAGTGGTCCAGTTCAACAACAATTGGCACAAATAGCGCAACGTTATGGCGTGTGGTTACTGATTGGAAGCTTGCCTATTCGGCGTGAGCAAGGCGTGACCACCACGTCGCTTTTGCTGGATTCAGAGGGTCAATGCCAAGCAACTTATGATAAGCTGCATATGTTTGATGTCGACGTTGCAGACGCCCACCATCGCTATCGTGAATCGGATACGTTCTTGCCCGGTCAAAGAGTCGTTGTCAAGGATACGCCTTTTGGACAAATTGGTTTCTCGATTTGTTACGATTTACGCTTTCCGCAGCTATTTTCTGAATTAAGACGACAAGGGGCGGAGATTATCGTGGTTCCTGCTGCATTTACCGCGGTAACAGGGCGTGCTCATTGGGAGTCTCTATTACGAGCACGTGCCATTGAAACACAGTGTTGGATTATCGCTGCCGGACAAACAGGCACCCATCCTTGTGGAAGACAAACTTGGGGGCATTCTATGGTGGTCGACCCTTGGGGAAACATTATGGCTTCCTTAGAGCAAAATACAGGCGGCCTGCTTGTTGATATCGATAGAAAAGCGTTATCTGATATCCGACAGGCTATGCCAATTATCGAGCAATCTCGATTTTGTAATCAACTTCAATCAATAAAGAGCTAGTATGAGTATTAACCGCATCGAACAAGCACTACTTACACCCGCAGGGCTGACAGAGCAAAATATCGCGGATACTTTATCGAGCATCGCGACGCGTGATATCGATTATGCCGATATTTATTTTCAATCCAGTTGGCATGAGTCTTTGGTATTGGAAGACAGTATTATTAAAGATGGCTCGTTTAACATTGACTGTGGCGTTGGTGTGCGGGCGGTCAGCGGTGAGAAAACCGGTTTTGCCTACTCAGATCAAATTGGTTTAGTCGGTTTAGAACAGAGTGCGTTAGCCGCTCGTGGTATTGCTCAGGCGGGCAGTAATGCGCAAGTACAAGCGTTTAAACGCCAAGATACACAAAATTACTATGCTGCAACCAATCCATTAGAGTCATGGAAAAAAGAAAAGAAAACTGAGCTACTTAAAGAGTTAGATGCGTATATTCGCGCCAAAGAGCCTCTGGTTAAAGAAGTCAGTATCAGTATTAGTGGTGTGCATGAACAAATGCTGGTCGCGGCCACCGATGGAACATATGCGGGCGATACTCGTCCCTTGGTACGTTTATCCATTTCTGTGATTGCCGAAAAAGGCGAGCGCCGTGAACGTGGCAGTGCTGGCGGCGGCGGCCGTTTCAGTTATGACTACTTTTTAACGTCACCTCATAAGCAGCAAGTGGCTTTTGATTATGCCGATGAAGCCATTCGTCAAGCGCTGGTGAATTTACAAGCCATTGCTGCACCTGCTGGCACTATGCCCGTCGTTTTAGGTAACGGCTGGCCGGGTATCTTATTGCATGAAGCATTAGGACACGGGTTGGAAGGCGACTTTAACCGTAAAGACTCCTCGGTCTTCTCTGGGAAAGTTGGCGAGAAAGTCACGTCTGATCTTTGTACCATTGTTGATGATGGGACGCTGACCGATCGCCGAGGATCATTGAATGTCGATGATGAAGGGGTTCCTGGTCAATACAATGTTTTGATTGAAAATGGCGTCTTGAAAGGCTACATGCAAGATAAACTCAATGCGCGTTTAATGGGCGTTGCTCCGACCGGTAATGGTCGTCGTGAATCCTTTGCTCATTTACCGATGCCAAGAATGACTAACACTTACATGTTACCCGGCCAGCATACTCCAGAAGAGATTATCGCGTCAGTCGAAAAAGGGATTTATGCGCCTAACTTTGGCGGCGGTCAGGTGGATATTACCTCGGGCAAATTTGTGTTCTCGGCATCAGAAGCTTACCTGATTGAAAATGGCAAAATTACCACGCCAGTAAGAGGAGCCACGTTAATCGGTTCTGGTATTGAGGCAATGCAGCAAGTTTCTATGGTTGGTAATGATCTCGATTTAGACCACGGTGTGGGTGTGTGTGGTAAAGGCGGGCAAAGTGTCCCTGTTGGCGTCGGTCAGCCGACACTGAAACTGGATGCCTTGACTGTGGGTGGTACTGAGTAACAGTAAGTAGCAGGCACTACGCTAGAATAAGGTAAACCAACTGAGCAATGTGTTTAGCTCAGTTGGTTTACTGGCTTTACATTGTTAACGCATCCCGTTCAATGGGACAGCTCATACAGCGTGCACCACCGCGTCCTCGTCCTAGTTCATTACCGGGAACCGTCAAGACTTCTATTCCTGCTTTATCGTACTTTTCATTGGTATACACATTACGTTCATAGCCAATAACCACTCCAGGTCGTACGGTCAACACGTTGTTTGCGTCATTCCATTGCTCTCGTTCGGCTTCGTAACTATTACCGCCAGTCGTAATAATATTAAGGTGATCGACGCCCAGTGCGTTTTCTACTGCCCCTATATAGTTATGAGACGCTTCAGCGCGTAGGCCCACTCCATTGGTATTTGGGGTTAAGCGCCATGTTTCTAAGTCATTGCGCATAATTTCTGGATAGACAGAAAAGGTATTTTTATCGATATGTGTAATGACGGTATCTAAGTGCATGCAGGAGCGATGCTTGGGTAAGTTAACTGCGATGACCTCTGTGGCTTGCCCATGTTGAAATAAGTTGGCAGCTAGGTTTTCGATACCCTGTGCGGAAGTCCGTTCAGACATGCCGACTAAGACAGAGCCGTTGCCAATCACTAATACATCTCCCCCTTCGATATTGGCGTTGTCGTAGTGTAAATCGTCATCACCAAAGTATTTAATAAAGTCTTGCCTTGCGAAGGTGGGATGCCAACGATAGATCGCCCGCAGATGATTCGTCTCTCGTTGTCGTGCTTTCTTGCTCATTGGGTTTAATGATACGCCTTGGTAAATCCAGCAAGAGGTATCGCGTGTGAATAAATGGTTGGGGAGCGGCTCAATAACAAAATCCAGTGGATGATGCATGCTAGGGAGCATAGATGCTGAAGTCAGTGGCAGCTCAGAATAAGCGAGCCCCCCTAACAACAAAGTGGCTAGATGGGCATGATCTTGATTGGATAAATACTGGCGCAGTTCTTGTGCGAAAGTCGGCCCATAACGAAAGTAGGAGATTTGTGTATTGAGTAGCCATTGTTTGGCCTCAGGAATCGCTAGTGTTTGCTCGAGAAGATCATGCAGCATTAAGACTTCAACGCCTTGGTTACGCAGTGTTTGTGCAAATACATCGTGTTCTTTTCCTGCTTCTTCAACAGCAAGGACATCATCAAATAATAAATCATGGCAATTTGATGGAGTGAGGTGGGTTAGTGCCCGTTCGGGGCGGTTGAGTAAAACTCGGCGTAGTTGACCGACTTCAGACCCTACATACAGCTGGCTCATTGGATTTCCTTCCACATTTTCCTTCTATTAGTTATGACAAGTTTCCTGATAACTTGCAAGGGGTTGGCTTGGATTAGATTGGATACAGCCGTCACTTTAGCCATGAAAAACGGATGATAACGACGATTTTAATGATCTTGCGATAACCGATAGATGAGGGACGAAAAAGATCGGTTAAGATCGGCTTTGTGGGTGGTAATCTAGTGCGATCCATGCCATATTTCGCACCATAAAAACGATCCTATTTTGACTATCCGGAGCACGCTATGTCTCACGAAGATGATTATCTGTCTGTAGAAGAATTAATCGAGATTCAAAAAGAAGAAACTCGAGATATCATTCAAGCTTTATTGAAAGATGGTAGTGATCCCGATGCACTTTACGATATCGAGCATCATTTTTTTGCTGAAGAATTCGCTACACTAGAAAAAGCGGCTGTCGATGCCTTTAAATTGGGCTTTGAGGTTCTGGAAGCAGAAGAAACGGAAGACGAAGAGGGTAAAAAATTACTCTGTTTTGATGCAACGATGCAATCCATCTTAGATCCAGAAGCGATCGATGTGCAGGTTGAGAAAATGGTTCACCTAGCCGAAAAGTACGACATTATCTACGATGGCTGGGGAACATATTATGAAGATCCGGATGGTTCTGACGACGATTCCGATGATTTTGATGACGAATAATAGTGAAAACGAATGAGAACCTCACCATATGGTGAGGTTTTTTTTTGCGCGTCAATATTTGTGCATCGATATGGCAATGAGGCCATAAGCGTATTCTTCTTATGAGGATGATACGAGTGTTATAGCGTGACACTGGCGATTTACAGGTGCGTGTCTATAATCAATTTTGAGATTGGTTCACAGGGGAAGTACATGAAAGGCTTTTACCGTATATCGTTGGGTATGTATGCTGTATCTATCGTCGTTGCATTGCTCTTTGCTATAAAGAATCCATATCTATTACTGCTGGTTGGTTGTTGTGATGGCGGGAGGATTAGTGTGCCTGCTCAAAATGAACAATGCGACAAAAGAGCGATTCAACTTTTATGAGCAGATCCTCGACTCGATACCTAATCCACTGTCTGTCACTGACATGGATATGAAATGGACGTTTGCTAATCGAGCCGCAACCGCCCCACTAGGAGTCAAACGTAAAGATATACTCGGACTGCCTTGTTCAAATTGGGGCGCTAACATCTGTAATACAGAAGATTGTGGTGTTAACTGTCTAAGAAAAGGTAAATCGAACACTTTTTTCCACCAATGGGGAAAAGATTTTCGTGTCGACACTTGTTACATCAATGGCATCGATGGTGACAAGATAGGGCATGTTGAATATGTGCAGGAAATATCAGAAAAGGTGGCATTAAAAGCCGTGTATCGAGATGTGGATACCATCAGTGCAAGTTTGACAACCGGCGCAGATAAACTCAATGAGGCCAGTCAGGCTTTGACAGTCGGGTCAAGTCAGCAAGCCTCGTCTGTTACTCAAATTGGTAGCTCGCTCAATGAGGTTCTTGCTCAGGCTGATGACAATGCCAAGCGTGCCTCAAAGGCGAGTGCTGTTTCAGCTGACGCTCAGAATGCCGCGAAGGTCGCATCGGATGAAATACGCCAGCTCGAACAAGCAATGCAGGAAATTAATAGCTCAAGCGAAGCGATTAGTGACATTCTCAAAGTCATTAATGATATCGCTTCTCAAACTAATTTGCTGGCACTTAATGCTTCCATTGAAGCAGCTCGCGCTGGTGAGATGGGGCGTGGCTTTGCTGTTGTGGCTGATGAGGTCAGAAAATTGGCTGAGCGCAGTACTACGGCCGCGAGTGAATCGGCTCAGTATATTCAGACATCAGTAGACAATGTCGGAAAAGGAAATGCAATCGCCCAACAATGTGTGAGTGCCTTGGGTGATATCGTGGAACACGTGACAACGATATCAACCACTATTGAAGAAATTGATAATGCCTCGCAAAGTCAGGTGGCGGGGTTGAGTCAGGTCAATCAAGGGATGTCGGAAATTGATGAGGTGGTTCACTCAACAGCCACGTCTGCGGAAGAGACGGCTTTTTCTGCTAGAGAGCTACGCGAGCTGTCATTGAAACTGCAAGAGCAGCTGCAAAACATGAGAAACATTGACGGATTAATCGATGAGGCCGCTCCGGAAGATAGTCAACGTATCGCGATTAAAAATCTCTCATAACTTTACGTCAATGACAACAGCACAGCGTTGAAACTAGATAGTCATTAAGTTTCCTAATTAATGACTATCTTGACGCTAGCATTTCAACGGTGGTTTCGATATAAAGAACGTATTACCCTTATATGATAGTAATTTATGCAGCTAATCTTGGACGAACCTTGGCAATTATCTCCTCTGACGGATCTTTCCCTCCCTCAAAACGATTTGACGTTACCCTCTGCGCTTAGTAAAGCATTACCTAATGATCTATCGAATAGTGATATTGTTAATCAAGAATGGCATCTTATGCATGATGTTGAAATTGACGAGGCTCTCTATCAGAGTACCGCGGCTTACGATTTGATCATTGCTGGTATCGACTATGATGCGCAAGTACGAGTCAATGGTATTGCTGTATTTGATTGTGATCGCAGTCAGTCGCAATATCGTAAAGATATTACGCATTGTATCCACAAAGGAAAAAATCGCGTTGAGATTCTTTTTGTGCAGGAAGAAGAAGATTTATTCGGTGAGGTTGCATCAGTCGACTCTCGCGACGCGGTGATCGGAATTTGGCAAGCCCCAATCATTCATACGATTAACCATGTGCGGTTACAGAACGTGACAATTGAACAGGTATGGCACTATGACGATTTATGTGAATTACTCGTCATGATCGATTATGAGGTACTTAAAGCCGATCTCATTTCCGCAACAATCAAGTTCGATGGGCTGACTTATCACGTCCCTTTAGATATGCGCGCGACTCAGGCGCAAAGTATTTTTCAAGTGGATGCACCGCATCATTATTCTTCGGATGACCCAGCGTCAGATTACCACGTATATGTGGAGGTGGATGGCCAATCGCGAGTTACGCCGATCCATTTTGTTCCGCACTACGATAGTCCGTCAGTACGTAGATAACAAATCGTCATTCCGGTCACAGCTTTGGTGACCGGATATTATCGACTTTTAGTGAAACTTGCTGACCACTTATGCAGTTGGCTTTACCACCAACACATGTACAGGGGAGTGCTCGACAACCTTACTTGCCACCGAGCCTAACACGACTCGATTGAGCGTCGAACGCTTATGACTTGGCATGATAATAAGATCGATACTATGCTGCTCGGCATACTCGATTATTGTCGTATATGGGCGCCCTTCGGCCACATAAGTGTGGCATGCAATCTCGTCATCAACATGCTGTTTTGCAAAGTCTTGTAATCGTTCACTGGTTTCAATTTTCATTTTATGAGCGGCTTCTTTCGGAAAATAAGACGCAACCATAGAGAGGTGAATACCTGGAACGACGGTGAGGAGATGCAATTGGCTACCGCTTTGTTTCGCCAGCCATACGGCTTGTGCTACCGCTTTATCACAAAACCCTTTTTCATTAAAATCAACTGGAACAAGAATGTTGTTGTACATAGAGTTCTCTCTGTATTACACACCTAAAAGAATGCCTGACCGGAGTCAGGCATTAGTATTATTGCTGTTTCTTAGCACGTCTTCTTTGATTCCACGCCAATAAAAGCGTAATCAATAGAGCAGGAATGAACACCCACTCCTTGAGAGGACGATCGTTTTCAATAATGAGCTTTTGAATTTCCCAGTCAAAATCGATCCCTGCTTTT
>JBQGON010000061.1:0-19141 GCA_052087065.1 Vibrio sp.
AAAACCCGGTCAACTTTTAATCAGTTTAACCGGGTTTAAAAAGTTTTCAACTTTAGTGGTACAGTTTCAAACTTTAATGTCACAGTTCCAAACTTTAATGTCTACCGACATTCATATTGAGTATCGGTTGTCACTTACTCTACCGTCACCGCTTTCGCTAAGTTACGTGGCTGGTCGACGTCGGTGCCTTTAATCAGCGCCACATAGTAAGACAATAACTGCATTGGAATCGTGAAGAAAATCGGAGCCGTGATTTCATTAACATGCGGCATTTTAATGACCGTCATAGTTTCATCACTGACAAACCCTGCGTTTTCATCGGCGAACACATACAATAAGCCGCCACGAGCGCGCACTTCTTCAATGTTCGATTTAAGCTTCTCAAGCAATTCGTTGTTAGGCGCGACGACCACAACTGGCATATCGGCATCAATCAATGCTAACGGGCCATGTTTGAGTTCACCAGCGGCATACGCTTCTGCGTGAATGTAAGAAATCTCTTTGAGTTTGAGCGATGCTTCTACCGCGATAGGGTAAAACTCTCCACGGCCTAAAAATAACGTGTGGTGCTTATCAGCAAAATCTTCAGCTAGAGCTTCGATTTCTTTTTCCGTTTTTAGAGCCGCTTCAATTTGCTCAGGTAGCGCGTGTAACGCCTGCACAATTTCTTTTTCTTTCGCTTGATCAACCGTGCCTTTCTGTTTACCGACCGCAACCACCATCATAAGCAGCGCTGCGAGTTGAGTGGTAAACGCTTTGGTTGATGCCACACCAATCTCGGTTCCGGCACGCGTCATGAAGGCGATGTCCGATTCACGCACTAGCGATGAGCCAGCGACGTTACAAATAGTCATCGCCGACATGTAGCCTTTTTCTTTGGCAAGACGCAGCGCGGCTAACGTATCGGCAGTTTCGCCTGATTGCGATAACGTCACCAACAAGCTATTTGGGCGCGTAACAAATTTGCGGTAGCGAAACTCAGAGGCAATTTCCACACTACAACTCACGCCAGCAATCGCTTCAAACCAGTAACGAGACACCATCGCCGCATTGTATGAGGTACCACACGCCACTAATTGAATGTGTTCTACTTTTTCTAGAATTTCAGAGGCATGCACACCAATACTATCGGTAATGACCGAGTCATGCGTCACACGGCCTTCAATGGTGTTTTTAATCGCGGTTGGCTGCTCGTACACTTCTTTTTGCATGAAGTGACGAAATTCTCCTTTATCACCAGCATCGTGCTCAGCATTGGATTCAATCACACTGCGTGTGACTGCTTCGCCATTATCGGCAAACACATTCACTTCGCGGCGCGTCACTTCCGCCACATCGCCTTCTTCTAGATAAATAAAACGACGGGTGACATTAAGGAGTGCGAGTTGGTCAGAGGCAAGGAAGTTTTCACCGACCCCCAATCCAATCACGATTGGGCTGCCAGAGCGAGCAACGATTAAACGTTCCGGTTCATTACGATCCACAACCACGGCCCCATACGCACCTTCTAATTGCTTGACGGTATTTTGTACCGCTTGCAACAGTGTGTCAGTGCTACGGCGTTCCCAGTTAACAAGGTGAGCAATCACTTCGGTATCGGTTTGAGAGGTAAACGTGTAACCGCGCTCGCGCAGTAGCTCACGTAAACCATGATGGTTTTCGATGATACCATTGTGCACAATCGCGATGTCTTCTGACACGTGTGGATGCGCATTGATTTCCGAAGGTTCGCCATGAGTCGCCCAGCGTGTATGGGCAATCCCTGTTCCACCCTGTACTTGCTCAATTTCCAGAGCGTCAGCCAGCTCTTGCACTTTACCTAAACGGCGTACGCGCTTCATATTGTGGTCGTTATCAATAATCGCGACACCCGATGAATCGTACCCGCGATATTCTAAACGACGCAAACCTTCAACCAGAATTTCTGCCACATCGCGTTGTGCTACCGCACCAACAATTCCACACATGTTTATAAGCTCCTAAATCTTGACGTTGTTAGATAAACATAACGGTCTATCTACGCTTGATTAAATATAAATTTGCTTAAGCACGAATCACTCGTACTTGATGAGATTCTATTTCACTGATGACATCGTTCGGTACATCACGGTCAGTGACTAACACATCGACTTGTTGCCAACTCAGTTCTAAGTTCGGGATTTTTCGACCCAGCTTGTCAGATTCAACCATCACGACGACTTCTCGTGACACATCAGCCATCACTTTGCTCAGTCCTAATAACTCATTAAACGTGGTCGTCCCTCTGGCTAAATCAATGCCATCACAGCCAATGAAGAGCTGATCAAAATCGTAGGCACGTAATACCATTTCAGCCACATTGCCTTGAAACGACTCTGACCGTGTGTCCCACGTGCCGCCGGTCATAAGAACGGTAGGCTCGTTCTCTAATTCGGTCAAAGCGTTGGCGACGTGTAACGAGTTGGTCATGACCACTAAACCCCGTTTTGTATTGAGCTGTTCAATCAAAGCTCCGGTCGTTTTTCCGCTATCGATCACAATTCTGTTATGATCTCGAATCAGCTTTGCAGCCGCTTTTGCGATAGATAACTTTCGAAATGAAACTTTTTCGTTAAGCTCTTCATTCACAATATCTTTCGGTAACGCTACCGCGCCACCATAGCGGCGCAACAATAATCCATTTTCTTCCAAAGCTGCTAAATCTTTACGAATCGTCACTTCTGATGTTTCAAATTGAGTGGCGAGTTTGTCCACACTGACTTCTCCCTGCTCACTTACGAGTGTAGCAATGGCATGACGGCGGATCTTAGTATTTCGTTTTGACATGTAAATTTAGCGGCCTAAGTTTCGAAGTGAAAGCTATTCTAATTTAAACGAAACATTCATGTCCATTTATTTTGCTCCAAAAAATTATTAATTCGCGTTAAAACCTTGTCCTAAGACAATTCTTGGACAGTGCTATTGGTAAGAGAAAATGATAGAATTCCAGCCCTAAAGAAAATAAATTACAGAATAGACGGTGATATTTTTGTAACTTTCCTGTTGTACCCTAGGGATTGACCATAATTTCTGACATTTTGCCTTACGGGTTTGATTTTTTTTGATCAAACTTGGTGAAAGACTTTCAGCGAATAGTGCGTTGTTATTCATAAATCGCTTTGCTCTCAAGAGATAAAGCCATAAAAGGCTGACGGTTTTCAGCCGCCAAAAACACATAACGATTCACTGTTAGCGTTGAGCAGTTTCTTAATTTAATTATTGAATACCGGAGATAAGTTTCATGAAAAAGACCAAAATCGTTTGTACGATTGGCCCAAAAACAGAGAATGTTGAAAAACTCACAGAGCTTGCAGCAGCAGGTATGAATGTGATGCGCCTAAACTTTTCTCATGGCGACTATGAAGAACATGGCAATCGTATCAAAAACTTACGCAAAGTCGTGGCAAACACAGGCCAAGCACTTTCAATCTTGTTGGATACTAAAGGCCCTGAGATCCGCACGATTAAGCTAGAAAATGGTAATGATGTTGATCTTGTTTCTGGTCAAGAATTCACCTTCACGACAGATGAAACCGTTGTTGGCAACAAAGAGAAAGTCGCCGTAACCTATAAAGGTTTTGCTCAAGATCTTACCGTTGGTAACATGATTCTTGTCGATGATGGTCTACTTGAGATGGAAGTGATCGCAAAAACCGACACGGAAGTAAAATGTAAAGTGCTTAACAACGGTGCGCTAGGTGAAAACAAAGGCGTTAACCTTCCAGGTGTAGCCGTGAGCTTGCCAGCCCTTGCTGAGAAAGACAAAAACGACTTAATCTTTGGTTGTGAACAAGGCGTTGATTTCGTTGCAGCTTCATTCATCCGTAAAGCATCTGACGTGCATGATATCCGCGCGCACTTGAAAGCACACGGTGGCGAAAGCATTCAGATCATTTCTAAAATTGAAAACCAAGAAGGCGTTGATAACTTTGACGAAATCTTGGAAGCATCTGATGGCATCATGGTTGCACGTGGTGACCTTGGCGTTGAGATCCCAGCAGAAGAAGTTATTTTTGCGCAAAAAATGATGATTGAAAAATGTAACCGTGCTCGTAAAGTAGTTATTACTGCGACACAGATGCTAGATTCAATGATCAAAAACCCTCGTCCAACACGCGCGGAAGCGGGTGACGTTGCGAACGCCATCATGGATGGTACGGATGCCGTAATGCTCTCTGGCGAAACAGCCAAAGGTAACTACCCTGTCGAAGCTGTGACTATCATGGCACAAATCGCTCAGCGTACTGACCAAGCACTGAAGGCAGAACTAGGCTCTCGTCTAGACAGCCCTCGCCTACGTATCACTGAAGCTGTATGTAAAGGTGCAGTAGATACGGCTGAGAAGTTAGCATCACCAATCATTGTTGTCGCAACAGAAGCGGGTAAATCTGCACGCTCTGTTCGTAAATACTTCCCAACGGCTTATATCCTAGCCATCACAACCAACGCAAAAACAGCCGCACAGCTTGTTTTATCTAAAGGTGTGACACCGGTTGTTGTGGAGCGCATTGCTAGTACCGACGACTTCTATGTTCTTGGTAAAGAACTCGCACTAGAGTCTGGCCTTGGTAAAAAAGGCGATATCGCGGTAATGGTTTCTGGCGCTTTAGTGGCTTCAGGCACAACCAATACAACATCTGTTCACGTACTATAATACGGTGCAGAACTGCAAACGGGGCCTATCATAGGCCCCGTTTTTTTATCTACTCAGTCAAAACACGTCAATATTATCGGTACACCTATATGGTGCTCACTGACCAAAAAACTCTCGGTAATGGGTGTTAAGCAATACAATCATCGGCAAGATGTACAATACATTAACCGTTATTGCTAACAACAATAAACCCGCGATAACGATTCGTACAATATAACGATTTAACATACTCGGTCTCACAACAATAACCCAAAGTGTTCGTTATATGTCCTTATTTACCGGCACATCAGCTAAGAGCATCGTGGACTTCTTAGCGACGTATCCATGTACAACTGGGATCATAGATTAAAAAACCAAGTTTAATCGATAACCCCACAACCTCAAGCTAGTTTTACCGATTGCAACGCCGTATAGCAGATGTATCGGTCACAAAAAACCATCTTTGCTACACAGCGCGCGAGAATGCCGAGTAATGTTTTATTTCGCGTTCGAGTCTTGTTAAGGGTTAATACGATACGTCACATCGACGCTATCACGAATGGTAATCGTCTGATCGGCATAACTGTCATTGGCGGACACTTTGGCTTCACGCAATAATAACGACTGCTGACGCATCGGCGCGACGGATGAATTGTTATATTGAATTTCCCAAACTTTACCAAGTTGGCTATTAAAACCATCCGCTAATGCTTGCGCTTTTTTCTGGGCATCTTTAATCGCGGCCATTCTTGCTTGCTGTACATACTGCTCACGATTATGTACGCCTAACTGAATACGATTAACTTGATTCATACCGCTTTGCAGTGCTGTATCCAAAATCGGATTCAATTGACCAATTTTGTTCACCGTCACGGTCACTTCACGTCGTCCTTGATAACCAACCAAAGTTTTCTTTCCGGATTTTTCATACTGATACTGAGGAGAAATAAACAGATTAGTACTTTCAATTTCCGTTTTCTTGGTGCCTTGCTTTGTTAAGCGTGTCATAAAGTTGGTCACTGCCTTATCAACGCTCTCTTTAACCGCTTGAGTCGTTTTCGCTTTTTCTTCGACCTGCACTGATAACGTCGCCAAATCAGGCTGCACCGCCAACTCAGCTCGTCCTGTGGTCATAATGGTTGGGAAGCTATAATCAGCGGCAAAGCTACTCAGTGAATAACACAGCCCTAAAGCCACCATAACTACTTGGCTAATCTTACGTTTCATTTCAAATCTCCTTCATCAATATAATTCGTCACTACGGATTCATTCTATCTATTAGTTAAGACCACAACGGCGACGTTTGATTCAACATGATGCATAAAAAACGGAGGCAAAGGCCTCCGTAACAGCAAATAAACCAACACTATGCTCTATCCCAATGGACATCCATTTGCGGGAATGGAATTTCAATACCATTCTCATCAAGCGTTTCTTTAATTCGCAACATCATATCCCAGTAAACAGGCCAGTAATCATCAGTTTTTACCCATGGTCGCACAACAAAATTCACTGATGAGTCAGCCAATGTATGGACTTCCACCGTCACCACGGGATCTTTTAATACTCGCTCATCACTTTCTAGTAAGTCGGTTAATATTTTGCGTGTTTTACGCAAATCAGCGTTATAAGACACCCCAATGATTAAATCAATGCGACGGGTTTTGTGACGTGAATAGTTGGTAATCGGTCCACCGATGATCGATGAGTTCGGGACAACGATCATTTTGTTATCGGGAGAATTCAAGATGGTTTGGAAAATTTGAATCGAACTAACTGAGCCGGCGATACCACCGACTTCGACATAATCACCCGATTTGAACGGACGAAAAGCAACAATCAGTACCCCAGCGGCGAAGTTCGACAACGACCCTTGTAACGCTAAAGCCACCGCTAAGCCAGCCGCACCAATAACAGCGACCACAGAGGCAGTTTGTACACCTAACTTACCCAATGCGGCAATTAGCACAATAATAAACAATAAGTAACGAATAATCGCATGAACAAAATCAATCACCGCTTTATCGATACGGCGTTTTCTCATCACTTTCGCAACACTGTTTGCCACTAGCTTTACAGCAATATTCCCCACAAATAATATTAATACGGCCCAAATGATATTCATGGAATATTCAAACATTAAATCTGAATTATTGCTAAACCAATCAGTGAGATAACTAATATTGTCAATGACGTTTGTCCCCACATCAACCGCTTCACTCGCCATACTTATTTCCTCTTTTGATGCTGTTATTAGGCTTGGCCTAATTCATTCTCAATGCCTATGAGCGCTTTATTTTATCAGTCATGATGCCGTATCAGAACTTCACCCGTTCATAACTAAGAGCATTAGACTATGCAAAATTTTCGTGTGAAACCAGCCTTTAACACAAAAATGACGCAATAAAAAAGCCCGCTGCAACAGCGGGCTTTTCATTAAACAATACTTAGTCAATCGATGACTTATAGTACATCAACAGAGTTCAAGTTAGCGAATGCTTGCTCTAGACGCTTAACCATTGATGCTTGACCTGCACGTAGCCATTGACGTGGATCGTAGTATTTTTTGTTAGGCGCATCTTCACCCGTTGGGTTACCGATTTGGCCTTGTAGGTAATCGTGGTTTTTCGCTTCGTATTCACGGATACCATCCCAACATGCCCACTGAGTATCGGTATCGATGTTCATTTTGATCACGCCGTAACCGATAGACTCTTGAATTTCAGCTTCAGAAGAACCTGAACCACCGTGGAATACGAAGTTCAGAGAGTTTTCTGGAAGGTTGAATTTCTCAGAAACGAATTTTTGAGAATCACGCAAGATTGTTGGAGTCAGTACAACGTTACCAGGCTTGTATACACCGTGTACGTTACCGAAAGAAGCAGCAACAGTGAAACGAGGGCTGATTGCGCTTAGTTTTTCGTAAGCGTAAGCCACGTCTTCAGGTGATGTGTATAGCTCAGAATCATCCATGTCAGAGTTATCGACACCGTCTTCTTCACCACCAGTACAACCCAATTCAATTTCTAGAGTCATGTCCATTTTAGCCATGCGTTCTAGGTATTTAGAACAGATTTCGATGTTGTCTTCTAGTGATTCTTCAGAAAGATCGATCATGTGAGAAGAGAACAGCGGTTTACCTGTTTCTGCGAAGTGTTTTTCACCCGCGTCAAGTAGGCCGTCGATCCAAGGTAGTAGTTTTTTCGCTGCATGGTCAGTATGCAGAATTACTGGAACACCGTAAGTTTGAGCAACAGTGTGTACGTGTTTTGCGCCAGCAATAGCACCAAGCACTTGTGCTTGTTGACCTTCTAGCTTAAGACCTTTACCAGCAAAGAAAGCAGCGCCACCGTTAGAGAATTGTACAATCACAGGTGATTTAGCTTTCGCCGCGGCTTCTAGAACAGCGTTAACTGAATCAGAACCGATACAGTTGACAGCAGGCAGAGCAAAGTTGTTTTCTTTTGCAACTTCAAATACTTTCTGTACGTCGTCACCAGTGATAACACCAGGTTTTACGAAATCGAAGATCTTAGACATTGAAATGATCCTATATATTGTCGTTTTAAGAATAAAAACGTTAAGTTAAAAACTTGTTAAATCTTATAACTATCCTTCAAAATATATTAACAGATATTAGGACGAATAGCAGTAAAAGCGAGGAACAGAGCCTCGCTTTTGTCTTGTATTATTTTGCGCGACTTTCTAGCATTTCTACCGCTGGAAGAGGCTTACCTTCAACAAACTCAAGGAATGCACCACCACCAGTTGAAATATAAGAAACGTCAGCTTTAATGCCAAATTTATCGATTGCTGCGAGCGTATCACCGCCACCTGCAACAGAGAAACCGTCAGATTGCGCAATCGCTTCAGAGATGCCTTTCGTACCCGCTTCGAAGTTCTTGAATTCAAATACGCCAACAGGGCCGTTCCAAAGAATGGTTTTAGCATTTTTAAGGATGTCAGCCAATTGTGCGGTTGAGTCAGGGCCCAAATCGAAAATCATGTCATCGTCTTGCACATCTTTCACATTTTTAATTTCCGCTTCCGCGTTTTCATCAAACGCTTTAGCACATGCAACGTCAGTCGCAACTGGAATGTGGCATTCTTCCATCAAGCGTTTCGCTGTATCAACCAAGTCCGCTTCGTAAAGCGATTTACCTACGTTGTGGCCAGCGGCTGCAATAAATGTGTTGGCAATACCACCACCAACAACCAATTGGTCAGCGACTTTAGATAGAGATTCAAGCACGGTCAGTTTTGTTGAAACTTTTGAACCACCCACAATGGCCACCATTGGACGAGCTGGTTTATCCATGGCTTTTGCTAGCGCTTCAAGTTCGTTAGCAAGTAAAGGACCCGCACAAGCGATTGGAGCGTGAACACCTACGCCGTAAGTCGAAGCTTGCGCTCGGTGAGCGGTACCGAAGGCATCCATAACAAATACGTCACATAATGCAGCATATTTTTTAGATAGTTCGTCTTCGTTTTTCTTCTCGCCTTTATTAAAACGCACGTTTTCTAGAACAACTAATTCGCCTGCTTCTAATTCAATACCGTCAAGGTAATCTTTTGCTAGACGCACGTTACATGCTAGCGCGTCGTTGAGGTAATTAACGACAGGTTGTAAAGAGAACTCTTCTGCATACTCGCCTTCTGTTGGGCGGCCTAGGTGAGATGTCACCATTACTTTAGCGCCCGCTTCCAAACAATGTTTGATTGTTGGGATAGATGCAAGAATACGAGCATCAGACGTTACTTTGCCTTCTTTTACAGGAACGTTGAGATCAGCACGAATAAAAACACGTTTACCTGCTAGATCCAGGTCAGTCATCTTGATTACAGACATGGTTTGTCCTCTCAAATTTTTATGAAGAAATAAAGTTTCACCCCGCCAACTGGCCGAGCAACGGTATTCTTTTGATTGTCATTGTGTCACTTGGGTCTAGAGGATATTTATTTCACTTAGAAAAATAAATAGATTTTCCTCTTAAATGTGGGCTATGACTCAGTTGCCTGCATTGCAAGTGCTGTATCGAGCATTCGATTAGCAAAGCCCCACTCATTATCACACCAGACAAGCATTTTTATGAGTTGTCCGTTGCTGACCCGCGTTTGATTTCCATCGACAATCGCACTATGAAAATCATGATTGAAGTCACTCGAAACTAACGGTGCTTCAATGTAATCTACGATACCTTGTAATGTACACTGAGACGCCTGCATGATGGTTTGATTTACGTCATTAACACTCACTTTAGTGTTCACGGTCACACTTAAATCCATCGCAGTGACATTCACCGTCGGTACACGCACGGAGATGGCTTCAAATTTATCCGCAAACTTAGGAAAAATTCGTCCGATCCCTTTGTGTAACTTCGTATCAACCGGAATAATCGATTGGCCTGCTGCACGTGTACGACGTAAGTCATCATGATAGGCATCAATCACCGGCTGATCATTCATTGCTGAATGTATGGTGGTTATCGTACCGGAATCAATCCCAAAATGGTCATCCAAAATCTTAATTACCGGAACTATACAGTTCGTGGTGCATGACCCATTGGACACAACTTTCTGCTGATGAGTCAAGGTGTGATCATTCACGCCGTAGATAATCGTATTATCTAAATCTTGACTACCCGGATGAGAAAATAGCACTTTTTGCGCTCCCGCTTTGATGTGCTGTTGCCCCTCAACTTGAGTGCCATATACGCCAGTACAATCGAGCACCACATCAACCGCAAGATCGTGCCACGGCAACAAAGGAATGTCGGCTAAGTGCAACATCCGTATCGAGTCATAGTGCACCTCATCATGATGGATATATAAATGCTCTTGATCATGGGAGACTTTTTTAAAAAAACGCCCATGACTCGTATCATATTGCAGCAAATGTGCCATGGCTTCAGGTTTTGCTATCTCATTGACAGCCACTATTTGTATCTGTGTGCATTTGTCACTTTCATAAAGTGCTCTTAGCACATTACGACCAATGCGGCCAAAACCATTAATCGCGATTCTCAGCATATTTTTATTCATGATATTACTAGCGTGTCTACGGATACTACTCCATTTAAAACCAGTTATCATCCGATAAAGTTATGCCCTCATTATTGAGGGCATAACTGACATTTATTCATCGTTTATTGGTGGTTAGACACTAAAACTGAATATCTGTTCCTAACCAATAACGACGTCCATCTTCGACATAACCATACTCTTCTACAGTGATATCTTTATCAAAAGCGTTGTAGACCGCCGCTTTTAACGTGACATGCTCATTGAGCGCATAATTCACGCCTACATCAACAAATGTATACGCTTCTGCTGGGTCAGGATCGCGCGCGGAGTCATCCCGCATTTCCTTGCCTCGATACGTCACTTTGGCCCAAGACAGCCATTGCTCAGTCGCTTGCCAATTGGCATCGGCACTCAACATATGTTTAGGCAACTGGACTAAAGGCTCCCCTTTAGCCTCTCCGGATTTCTGTTCAGAATGCGTATAAGTGTAGTTAGCGCTCAACTCTAACTGCTCGGTAATGGGATAAGATGCACTGACTTCTGAGCCATACGTTTCCGCTTTATCGATATTAATACGATAGGTTGGATCTGAGCCAAACTGATTTTTCCCGTCGGTGCAAACTGACGCAGGACAAGCAACTCGTGATATTTTATCTTTAAAATCGTTATGGAAAAAAGTCACCGATGCATCAAGCCCCTGATCTTGATGATATTGCAACGCCACCTCTGTATTGACAGACGTTTCAGGTTCAAGACCTGAGTTACCATACACGTTTCCACCGCGGCTGACTTGCACCCACTCTTCGGTAATTTCACGTAATTGTGGTGCATGGAATCCTGTTGAAACGCCACCTTTAAAAGTCCAAGTCGGGTTGATATTCCAAGCCCCATAAGCACGTGGACTGACGTGCGATCCAAAGTTATCATCATGATCGAGTCGTGCGCCAAGAGTCAGCCGAAAACTTTCTACAATACGCCATTCATCTTCAGCAAAAATAGCCCATTGCGTTTTAGACATTGAGGAGAGATCTGAGCTTGAACTTTGGTTACCTTGGTCATCTAAATGCTCATGTTTGATTTCTGTGCCTAACGTTAAAGAATGTTGTTCAAATGGCATGATTAAGCTGGAATTAAACACCGTATTATCTAAACGCATTTCTCGTGATTTATTATTGGTATCTTCATACTCGATATACGTTTTAGAATCGCCGATGCCCCACGAACCATGATGGGTCAGCGCGACATGGTCGCGGCGATACTCATTTTCACTATCCGAACATTTACCGCGACAATGTGACGAACTTGCAGATTTCCCAATGTGGCTTGCTCGCTCTTGCTCAGAAATGCCCGCCTCAAGGGTAAGATCATGATAATCATTCATTCGATACGTGAATTTACCGGTAATATTTTTGAGCTGTTTGTCAGCAAACCCCTCTTCAATATCGTCTTCATCACGATCGGTATATTGACCATAGAGTTGCATCGACAGCGCATCAGTCAAAGGACCACCGACAAAAAAATTGCTGCTCGTTTCATTCCCGGAATCGTGATTTTCTTGTAGCACTGTGCTCAGTTGCACCTTACCGTGCCATTTTTGGCTATTTTTGCGAGTGATGATATTGATGACACCACCAATCGCGTCTGACCCATATAACGTCGACATCGGCCCACGGATCACTTCAATACGTTCGATGGCCTCTAACGGCGGCAACCACCCCGCCTCGATTCCTGGACCATCACTATTAGGCCTTGTCTGACGAGACGATTGGCGCTTACCATCGACCATCAATAAGGTATAGGCGGAACTCATACCACGCATGCTAATACTGGTTTTACCGCTTCCGCCGCTCACGATCACTCCGGGTACACTGCGCAATGCATCAGTGGCATCTCGATAGTAATGCGCTTCTAAGTCTTTTCTCGAAATGACACTGATACTCGCGGGTGCATTTTGCACTGTTTGATTAAAGCCAGATGCTGTCACCACAACCGTTTCATCAGCCGCCTTGGCCTGTACTGCGCCAGATAAAATAAGAGACACCATCCCTGTGAGAGTGAAGGACGCTTTTTTAATAGACATTCGCTTTTCCATAAATGATAATGCTTATTAATACTATTTCTATTATTATCTATTTACGTTTTTTTACATAGACAGCAATATGGAATTCATCGTTCCGATTTTCGAACACAATACATTGGAGCACTTCAATGCATGACTTGTCCGCCATTCGCGCTTTTAATGCGCTGTGCCAACATAAGAGCCTCACTGCCGCCGCCAAATATCTTGAACAACCTAAATCGACATTAAGTCGACGTTTATCGCAATTGGAAGACGATTTAGGACAAGCATTATTGGCTCGCGAAGGGAACCGTTTAACGCTAACCAAAGCGGGAGAAGTCTATGCTGATTATGCAAAAAAGATTCTTCATCTGGCGTCACAAAGCGAAGAGGCTTTGCAAGAGCTAGAACACCATGTGAATGGCACCATCACACTGGCAGTCGATGCCAATTTAATGCGTGGCTGGATGTCCACGGTTATTGATGAATTCATGAAAGCCCACCCGAGTATTCACCTACGGGTCATTTGTCAGTATTCATTGCATGACCACAGCACTGTGCCCGATCTCATTGTTTGGGTCGGCCCTATTACGGCGGAAGGTTATCACAAGGAACGCGTCGGCCACTGGCGTTATGCTTTGTACTGCTCACCCGATTACTACTGTCACCATCCCAAGATTGATCATCCACGTCAGCTCAGTGAACATCCTTGGATCGATTTTATGTCGCTTCGTCAAGATGGTATTACCTTAACCCATGAACAGCATGGTTCTTATACACTACCGTCATTAGATAGCCGTTTACAAAGTGATCATCTACCGATGCAAGCCGACTGCATCAGCAAAGGACGTGGCATTGGTTTACTGCCAATCGCGTTTGCTGAAGGGCTGCGACGTGCTCACCCTGGCACAATCACGCCCTGCTTAGCTGGCTGGTATACCGATCCTATCCCGATTCACTACCTGTATCCGCTGGGGCGTCAACCACTACGCCTAAGACTGTTGATCGATATGATGCGCAGCAAGTTGCCGCAGGATTGGCATAAACCAATACAAAGTGAATAAATAACGAGCAAGACAGGCACTTCATACTCAGTCAAATTTCATCTAGCCGAGAAAAAGATCTTGTAATTTGACCAATGAAAACTAAAATAGACGTCTAGATGTAGAAACACCTACATATTCATCGAAAGTGCAGAGTAGCCAATCCTGAATGCTGCTCTATGAGTGTAAATATTGGAGTTATCATGGCTAAGCACCTGTTTACTTCTGAGTCGGTCTCAGAAGGTCATCCAGATAAAATCGCGGATCAAATTTCTGACGCCGTGTTAGACGCGATTTTAGCACAAGACCCGAGAGCTCGTGTTGCGTGTGAAACTTACGTAAAAACCGGCATGGTTATGGTCGGTGGTGAAGTCACCACATCAGCTTGGGTTGACATTGAACAGTTGACTCGTGATACCGTTCGCGAAATTGGCTACATCGACTCCGATATGGGCTTCGATGCCAACTCGTGTGCAATTTTAAACACTATCGGTAAACAATCGCCTGATATTAACCAAGGTGTTGATAAAGCCGATCCTAAAGATCAAGGCGCGGGTGACCAAGGTATCATGTTTGGTTATGCCACTAACGAAACCGAAGTGTTAATGCCAGCACCAATTACCTACTCTCACCGTTTAATGCAACGTCAAAGTGAAGTACGTAAAAACGGTACGCTACCTTGGTTGCGTCCTGATGCAAAATCTCAGGTTACCTTCCAATACGATAACAACAAGATTGTTGGCATTGACGCAGTTGTATTATCAACACAACACGCCGATACCATCAGCACGGCTGATCTACGTGAAGGTGTGATGGAAGAAATCATCAAACCCGTGTTACCAACCGAATGGTTAACGAAAGACACTAAGTTCTTTATTAACCCAACGGGTCGTTTTGTGATCGGTGGCCCAATGGGTGACTGTGGTTTAACAGGTCGTAAAATCATCGTAGATACTTACGGCGGCGCAGCTCGTCACGGTGGTGGTGCATTCTCTGGTAAAGATCCATCAAAAGTTGACCGTAGTGCAGCTTATGCGGCTCGTTACGTTGCGAAGAACATTGTTGCGGCAGGTCTTGCTGATCGTTGTGAGATTCAATTGTCTTACGCCATTGGTGTCGCTGAACCAACGTCTATCATGGTTGAAACTTTTGGCACCGAAAAAGTAGACATCGAAGTGATTGTACGTGCGGTACGTGAAAACTTCGACCTACGTCCATACGGGCTACAAGAAATGTTGAATCTTCTGCAACCAATTTACAAGAAAACTGCAGCATACGGACACTTTGGTCGTGAAGAATTCCCTTGGGAAGCCACCGACAAAGCCGCGATGCTACGCGAGTTTTCTGGTCTAAAGTAAACGATACTTGCGACTCAAAACTCAAGATTGAGGCTCTGAATGATTCAGAGCCTTTTTTATTGACCACGACTCAATTTGATGGACTGATGATGCTTACCACAGAATTGATTCAGCGTGCCGAAGACGCAATTCACCACTGCCACCAACAAGTTAATCAGTACTTTTCCACGCAGCTTCCCTTACCGAGCTTAAGTTTTCGGTTACGTGGTAAAGCGGCGGGAAAAGCTTACATGCACCTCAACGAAATACGTCTCAACCCTACGCTGTTTATTGAGAACCAGCAGGCGTTTATCGATCAGGTGATTCCTCATGAAATGGCACACTTAGTCACGTATCAATTGTTTGGACGAGTCAAACCTCATGGTAAAGAATGGCAAGCCGTCATGAGCCAAGTGTTTGGCTTAGTGCCCGATACCACGCATCAGTTTTCCGTACAATCGGTACAAGGTAAAACCTTTGAGTATCGCTGCGCCTGTCAAACGCACTCGTTAACCGTACGCCGTCATAATAAAGTCCAACGTGGACAAGCTGATTATCGTTGCCAACGCTGCCGCACCACACTCAGCTTTACCGGTATTCAACTGACCTGATGAACGCGATGATTAACATTAATCATCGATTATTTCTCATACAACACCGATAAAAACCCTCACTCAAGCCTGTTTGACCCTTGTTTTTTCGCTCAAAAGCATCCATGTTAGTCGCTAGTTAAACAATCATTTATCGAGAACTTATTCATGCGAATTCCCCGTATTTATCATCCAGAAGCCATCAACCAATTAGGGCAAGTGTCCCTCGGTGATGATGCGGCTGGGCATATTGGACGCGTGTTACGTATGCAGCCAGGTCAAGAGGTGGTGTTATTTGATGGTAGCGGCGCTGAATTTCCAGCGACCATTACCGAAACAACCAAAAAGCATGTGCGCGTTAAAGTGACAGAACGTATCGAATCAAGCTGTGAGTCGCCACTGGATTTACACTTAGGTCAGGTCGTGTCACGCGGGGATAAGATGGAATTTACCATTCAAAAATCCGTCGAATTAGGTGTCAATGTGATTACGCCATTGATCTCTGAACGTTGTGGCGTGAAACTGGATGCGAAACGCTTTGAGAAAAAGCAGCAGCAATGGCAAAAAATTGCGATTGCTGCGTGTGAACAGAGCGGGCGTAACTGCGTGCCTGAAATTCGTCCTATTATGTCACTCGAGCAATGGTGTGCAGAAAACAGCGACGCCCTAAAGCTTAACTTGCACCCGAGAGCTAAGTACTCGATAAATACCTTACCCAAACTGACAACCAATAAAGTTCGTTTGCTAATTGGTCCTGAAGGCGGTTTATCTGCACCAGAAATCGCGATGACCCACCAATACCAATTTGAAGAAACCTTGTTAGGTCCCCGAGTTCTACGTACTGAGACCGCCGCCCTAACTGCTATCACAGCCCTGCAAGTCCGCTTTGGTGACTTGGGGTAACGGAGAAAAATAATGATCAAACTCGGCATTGTAATGGATCCAATTTCATCCATTAACATCAAGAAAGACACCAGCTTTGCCATGATGCTTGAAGCGCAAAACCGTGGATATGAAATTCACTACATGGAAATGAATGATCTACACTTAGATCAAGGTATCGCTTTCGCGGATACAAAAACGGTCACCGTTAAGCAAGATCCTGCAAGCTGGTATGAATTTACCTCAGAGCAAACCATACGTTTATCTGAACTTGATGCAGTGTTAATGCGTAAAGATCCTCCTTTTGATACCGAATATATTTATGCGACTTATATTCTTGAGCGCGCTGAAGAAGAAGGCACTCTCATCGTCAACAAGCCACAGAGCCTGCGTGACTGTAACGAAAAACTCTTCACGGCTTGGTTCCCAGAACTGACCCCCAACACGATAGTGACACGCAAAGCAGAAAAGATTCGTGAGTTCCGTGAAAAACATGGTGATATCATCTTGAAACCGCTTGATGGTATGGGTGGCTCTTCTATCTTCCGAGTAAAAGAAGGCGATCCTAACGTTGCTGTCATCATCGAAACGCTAACCGATCAAGGCAATATGTTCTGTATGGCGCAAAGTTTCGTCCCCGATATCAGTAACGGTGATAAGCGTATTCTCGTGGTCGATGGCGAACCAATGCCTTACTGCTTGGCACGTATTCCTGCAAAAGGTGAAACACGCGGTAACTTAGCCGCTGGTGGCCGCGGTGAAGCCCGTCCTATCAGTGAAACCGATCGCCGCATCGCCGAAACTGTGGCGCCTATTTTGAAAGAAAAAGGCCTGATCTTTGTCGGACTCGATGTGATTGGCGATAAGCTGACTGAAATTAATGTGACCAGTCCAACGTGTGTTCGTGAAATTGAAGGCGCCTTTGATATTTCCATTACTGGTAAACTCATGGATGCGATTGAACGCTACATCAACGCCTAAATATCTTACTCAGGGGGAGCGATTCCCCCATTGCCTAAGGATACAAACATGAATTTAAGCAATCATTTTCTTGTTGCTATGCCCAACATGCAGGATCCTAACTTTCAAAACAGTGTAATTTATCTCTGTGAACACAGTGAAGAAGGCGCAATGGGATTAATCATTAACACCCCTATCGATGTCACCGTGGAAGGCATGTTAAAGCAGGTTGATGTTGAGCCTGTTTATCCTCAATCACAGCCAGCAAGCTTAGCAAAGCACGTGATTAATGGTGGCCCAATTGCTGAAGATCGTGGGTTTATCCTGCATCGCCCTGGCGATCATTATACCTCCAGCGTAACAATGTCTTCTGATATTGCCATTACCACATCGAAAGACATTTTATCGGTATTAGGGACCAGCGCTGAACCCGAGGACTATATTGTTGCACTGGGTTATTCCAGTTGGTCTGCCGGACAACTGGAAGCGGAACTGGCTGATAATGCTTGGTTGACCATTGAAGCGGACGCCGATTTAATCTTTAATACCCCCATTAGTGAAAAGTGGCATAAAGCCATCGCGACCTTGGGCATCAGCCCAGCTCACCTTTCTGGTGATAGCGGGCATGCGTAAACCACTTTTCAATCGATATTAACGATAAGAAAGAGCACATTATGTCGCGTACAATTATGGGGTTTGATTTCGGTACGAAAAGTATTGGTAGTGCCATCGGTCAAGAAGTTACGGGAACGGCCTCTCCTCTCAAAGCCTTTAAAGCCAATGATGGCATTCCGAATTGGGATGATATTGAGAAGCAAATTAAGGAATGGCAACCGGATTTACTTGTCGTCGGTTTACCAACCGATTTGTCTGGCCGTGATCTGGAAGCCATCACGCCTCGCGCCAAAAAATTCGCTAACCGCCTGCATGGGCGTTTTGGCTTGCCGGTAGAATTGCATGATGAGCGGCTATCGACTACTGAGGCGCGCGCGGCCTTATTTGAGCGCGGCGGTTATCGAGCACTCAGTAAAGGGAATATCGATAGCCAATCGGCGGTGGTGATTTTAGAAAGCTGGTTTGAAGCATTATGGTCGGAGTAACTCTATTCATATCAAGCCCCAAACCTGCCTAGCTTAACGGTCATTGATAACAGGAGCCAAATTGGCTCCTTTTTTATTGCCAAACAAACCATCTCAATCCATGTCAATTTTAATGCCGTTCAACGAACCATTACTATAATCACTGGGTTGCTCGCTGCGTAATAACAAACGTAAATCGTTGGCAGAGTCGGCATGATGCATCGCATCTTGCTCAGTAATCTTGTCACTTTCGACTAATTGATACAACGCTTGATCAAAGGTTTGCATGCCTGATTCGCGCGAGCGCTTCATCGTTTCTTTGAGTTCGTGCAATTCGCCACGACGAATCAAATCAGAAACACGCGGTGTATTTAATAAGATTTCAAATGCCCCATGTCGTCCACGCCCGTTCTTGTCACGTATGAGCTGCTGCGCAACAACACCGCGTAAGTTCATCGATAAATCAAACAAGAACTGCTCTTTTTGCTCATTAGGGACTAAATGCAAAATACGCTC
>JBQGON010000062.1:0-18927 GCA_052087065.1 Vibrio sp.
CGAGCCCGAGTGTTCTTTGGATTATAAATTCATCAAAGTATGCTCGCGCCCTGCTGTCTCACTGGGGTTTAACTAAATAACTTTGTATGTAGCATGTTACCCGTAACTTAGCGGGAAGAAGGCAGTTAGAAAAGCAACTCAAATAACAAAAAAAGGATTTCTTCGGTTTACATCATTTGCCAAAGCCGCGCTAAAACATATGAATGAACATCACAAGGAAGAATTTTTATGTCCAATAATTATAAAACGGTGGCGCAATCAGTGGTCGCTCACGTGGGCGGGAAAGGCAATGTTTCCGCGCTGACTCACTGCATGACACGTTTACGCTTTGTTCTTAACGATGCGAGCTTGGTTGATGTCGCGCAACTCAAAGCGATTAATGGTGTGATGGGGGTGGTGGATAATGGTGATAAAGTCCAAGTTATCATTGGCAATGAAGTCGGTGTTGCCTATCAGGAAGTGATGTCTCTCATCGACATCAACTCAGCGGCGCCAGTGAGTGCACGAGAGCAGAAACAAAAGCTGACGGCAAAAGTTATTGGAGCCAAAATGCTGGATGCGCTTGTCGGGACTATGTCCCCTCTCATTCCAGCCATCATCGGTGGTTCTATGGTCAAGCTATTGGCCATGGTGTTAGAAATGAGCGGGTGGGTTGATCCCAATGCGTCTACGTTAATCATCATGAAAGCGATAGGGGATGGCGCGTTTTTCTTCTTACCTGTTATGGTTGCCGCTTCTGCTTCGATCAAGTTTAAAACCAATATGTCACTCGCGATTGCGATTGCGGGTGTTCTGATACATCCCAACTTTATTGCTTTGATGGCGCAAGCTGCGCAAGGTCAACAGGTTGATCTGTTTGGCGTGCCGATTACCTCAGTGAAATACACCTACACGGTGATTCCGGCGCTGGTGATGACCTGGGTGCTTTCTTACATTGAGCGTTGGGTGGATGGTATTACGCCTGTTGTGACAAAAAACTTCCTCAAACCGATGCTCATTGTTTTAATTGCCGCGCCCATTGCGATTGTTGTCATTGGCCCGGTCGGTATCTGGATTGGTACCGCAGTTTCCGCGCTAGTTTACACTGTTCATGACACGTTAGGCTGGCTATCTGTTGCGATTATGGGAGCACTATGGCCACTATTGGTGCTGACAGGGATGCACCGAGTGTTCACCCCAAATATTATCCAAACGATCGCAGAAACTGGCAGTGAAGGTATGGTTATGCCATCCGAAATTGGTGCTAACCTCGGTATGGGCGGCGCATGTCTTGCTGTCGCGTATAAAACTAAGAACATTGCATTAAAACAAACGGCGCTTGCTGCTGGCGCGTCCGCTATCTTTGCTGGGATCTCCGAGCCTGCACTTTATGGCGTCTTAGTACGTCTAAAACGTCCACTGATTGCAACCATGATTACCGGCTTTATCGTCGGTGGTCTAGCGGGGATGGGCGGGTTAGCAAGCCACTCTATGGCGGCACCCAGTTTGTTTACCAGTGTCCAGTTCTTTGACGTGCACGATCCTATGAGTATTGTCTGGGTGTTTGGGTTGATTGCCTTAGCGATCGTGTTGTCGTTCATTTTAACTCTGGTGCTCGGGTTTGACGATGATCTGGCAGAAGACAGCGCACAAGACAGTGACCAAATCACTGCTCGCAACAAACCATCGGCACATGGCGCTGAAGATAAAGCAACATCGCCACAAACCACAGCGTAATGTGTCATTAATTTTAGCAAGCCATCATGGCTAAGATGGCTTGTTCTTTTAGAGGTAAACTATGTCTGATATTCGATTCCCAAAAGATTTTCTCTGGGGGGGAGCCATCGCGGCCAACCAATCTGAAGGTGCATATCGCGAAGATGGCAAAGGCTTAACTACAGTCGATATGATTCCATACGGTGAACATCGTATGCCCATAAAACTCGGCCAAGTCTCCCATGTTGAACTGAGTGAGCAAGAGTTTTACCCAAGTCACCATGCCATCGATTTTTATCATCGCTATAAAGAAGATATCGCACTGCTCGCGGAAATGGGATTTAAAGTCTTTCGCGTATCTATCGCTTGGAGTCGTATTTTTCCTAATGGAGATGACGCTCAGCCTAACGCGGCCGGTTTAGCGTTCTACCGCAATGTGTTTAAAGAGTGTCAAAAATACGGTATCGAACCGTTGGTTACGCTCTGCCACTTCGATGTGCCGATGAACTTGGTGAATCAATACGGTTCGTGGCGTAACCGTAAAATGATCGAGTTCTTTACTCGTTATGCTCGAACCTGTTTTGAACATTATCGTGGCTTGGTGAAATATTGGCTAACCTTTAATGAAATCAATATTTTGTTGGCGAGCCCATTCTCAGGTGCCGGGCTCTTATTCCAAGACGGTGAGAATCACGATCAAGTGAAATATCAAGCGGCTCATCATGAACTCGTAGCCAGCGCGCTCGCAACCAAGTTAGCCCATGAGGTTGACTCACAAAACCAAGTGGGTTGTATGCTCGCTGGTGGTAACTTCTATCCATATTCTTGCAAACCTGAAGACGTGTTGACCGCGATGGAAAAGGATCGCGAGAATTTATTCTTTATTGATGTGCAATCTCGCGGTTATTACCCGTCTTACAGTAAGCAGGTGTTTGAGAAAAAAGGGGTTGAACTGCAAACAGAAGAGGAAGATTTTGACATTCTCAAACATACCGTGGATTTCATTTCCTTTAGTTACTACGCCTCTCGCTGTGCCTCTGCTGACATGAATGAAGGCAATACCAGCGCAGCGAACGTTGTTAAATCGATTCGTAATCCACATTTACCAGCGAGTGATTGGGGCTGGGTCATCGATCCACTCGGCTTGCGAATAACCATGAATACCCTGTATGACCGTTATCAAAAGCCGCTATTTCTTGTTGAAAATGGCTTAGGTGCCAAAGACACGATGGATGAACATGGCCACATCAATGATGATTATCGTATTGACTACCTTCGTCAGCATATTCAAGCCATGGGCGATGCGATACAAGATGGTGTGCCTTTAATGGGGTTCACTCCTTGGGGCTGTATTGACTTAGTGGCGGCATCAACAGGAGAAATGACAAAACGCTATGGCTTAATCTATGTTGATCGCGATAACTTAGGCAAGGGGACGTTAAACCGCACGCCTAAAAAGTCGTTCTACTGGTATAAAAAGGTGATAGCGAGTAACGGGCAGGATGTAAGTTAATTTTCTCATTTATTCTGCACTCAGACTCAATCCTTAATCTTCACAATTAGGATTGAGTTTGTTTGGTCAATTATCTATGAGCAACCTTTTCCCGCGGGCACGTTAAATATGCGAAAAATGCACCGACACTCGATAGGTTTCTTGGTGAAATTTTGATATAAAGTATTTTAACTGTTGATATTAAAACGATTTGCTATGAATAAGACTAGCGTTATCGTTAGTGTCTTGAACCCGAAAGTAGCACTGTTTTTCCTGCCATTGTTACCTCAGTTTATTGATGCCTCAACAGGATCAGCTTCAATACAATTATTGGTGCTTGGGGTGATTTATGTGTTTACGGCGTAATAGTTGGGTATGGTGGTTGTGTTGTTTACCACTTAACACGGCTTTATACAAAAGGAGGTGATTTTGAGTTCAGAAAAGCTAGGTTTAGAACATCTTCCTCTCCAAAGTGAGTTGGTTAGATCTGCATGTTCAGCGTTCATTTCTGCGCATGATGCAGTAGCGGCGGTGTTGTTAGGCTCATTGGCTGCGGGGAAAGGTGACCGTGTTTCGGATGCAGATATTCTCATTTTTACGAAGAATAACTTCCATCAATCCGCTAACGAGTGCTTTTCAGCTTTTGAGTGTAATAAAAAAATATTCTATCAACTTGATGGTTCCCACAATGATAATGCTTACTTTAAAAAGTACATTTTCAATGATCTCACTAGTGCTGAAATTCACTGTTTAGATTTGAGTGAATCACTGAGTATATCAAAGCCATTTAAAGTGCTATTCGATAAAAATGGTATCATCGAGCAAAGGGTAACGGATGTGCCAGCACCCAAACATGAGGACTTCCCCGCCTATACGAATGGTGACGAGGGCATTACTTGGGAGCTTTTCGATTGTATCAAGTGGATGAGTTGTGGGAATCATTAATTGGCAAAGAACCATTTAAAGAAGCTTGTCGAACAACTTTAACGGTTTGTATAAAACGCGTTAAAAAATAAACATGGCACCCACGCTATAAATGATTAAGGAATATCTATGGCACCTGCATTAGTTTTACAACGTCCTTCAATTACCGAACGCTTAATTCTTATGTTTCATGGTGTTGGCGCGACGCCTCAAAGTTTGGCACCGTTAGGTGAGCGGTTAGCGACGCAGTTTGCAAATGCTGCCGTTATTTCAGTACAAGCCCCTGATAAATCGGACTTTGGACAAGGTTTTCAGTGGTTTTCTGTGCACGGTGTTACCGAGGAAAATCGTCTTGCTAAAATACAAGAGACTATGCCGCGCTTTACTAGTACCATTCAATCATGGCAGCAAGAGTTTAACGTCACTGCTGAACAGACGGTATTAATCGGATTTTCACAAGGCGCTATTATGGCGTTATCATTGACCCAAACAAACCAAGAGAGCTTAGCTTCGCAGGTTATTTCGTTGTCTGGACGTTTTGCGCATACACCAACCATCGCGCCAACTAATACGACAATTCATTTTCTTCATGGTGATCAAGACCCAGTGATTGCTTATCAATTTGCCCAACAAGCTTATTATGCACTCAAAGATTTGGGAGCAGATACTAGCTTTGAACTTATTCCTGATCTCGTTCATTCTATTAATCAAAAGCAAGCCGATCTCATCGTTAATTACTTACAGCGTTAATGGACTAGCCCTTATAACGCCAGAGCACACGAGTTCTACAAGGAGTTAGGTGCAGAAGTGGAGCGTATTAATGATCAGCGTCCGTATTTCCGTTGGGTGATGTACGGCTAACAAGGCGTCAATTGGCGAAGGAAATATTTATTATGGAAGAACTAATCGCACAGTATACAGGTACCGATGAAGACTCTAGATTAACGAGGCAGTATATTGCCCAGTTGGAGTTCGATACAACAATGCATAAGCTTAAACCCTATTTAGCAGAGGGTTTAAGCATTAGTGAGATTGGTGCTGCAACAGGGCTGTATTCACTGACGTTCGCAAAAATGGGTTGTGATGTTACAGCGGTAGAGTTAGCTCCCGATCAAGTTGATATACTTCGAACTAAATCAAAAGAGCAACAATTAAGCCTCAATATATTTGAGGGTAACGCATGCAGTGTGCCTTTTATTCCAGATGAATCACAGGATGTTGTGGTAATTCTTGGTCCTTTATATCATCTTCAGAGTTTGCAAGAAAGGAGGCAGGCCGTTGCTGAAGCCAAGCGCATTTTGAAGCCAAGTGGGATTTTAGCTGTCGCCTATATTTCGAGGTATTTCGTTGCAGGCATGTTTGCTCAATTATTTCCTAATCTAATCACCTCTGAAGTGTTATCAGAACTCAATCTACAAGGAACGGTTTCTAGCCCAAAAGCAGACCGTTTTTTTCGTGTCGGATACTTTGCAACACCTGTTGAAATCGAGGGGCTAGTGGAAAAGAGCGGTTTTGAATTAGTTAGTCATAGTGCTACTGACGGCTTTGGACGCTATATTTCAAATGGCGTAAATAATTTCAGCTCTGACCAATACCAAACTTGGTTAGAGCATCACTTAGACATTTGTGACGAGCGCATGTTATTAGGTTCTAGTAACCATGGTTTAGTGATTGCGAGAAGAGTTAGTTAATAGTAAAAGGACACCTATTCTAACGGTGTTGTTACTTCTGCTCATCGCGAAAGCCGCTCGGCGTTTATCAGCCACCGCAGGTTTAATGTTGCGATTAAAGCGTTGAATGAGCTGCTTGAATCTTTGCTTCAATCGCATCGATGAGCGGTTGACGATAGGGAGTCGTCATTGCGTTTAATTCAATCAAAGCTGTTTTCGATTTTTCAGGCTTGTTGTGCTTGCGGTAGTAAATTCGCAACCGATTTTTATCGAGTTTTTTGTCATCAATTTCACTAAATAGAATGACTTGTTTACCCCGCGCTGGGGCTACGCTAATGATCATATGATCGTCAGCAATTGACACTAAAGGTGTCTTTTTTCGCCATAACCCCATAAATAACAAGAAAATAACCGTTGAACCAGGTGCTAAGGATATGGCCTGTTGGGTGATGATAATCATGATCAATGTAAGGGGGAAAAGCACCGCGGCACTCATTAAATACATTTTGGAGAGACGATCAGCATCAAAAATCTGTTCGTATTGCGTGTTATCCATCTATAACCTCAAGTTAATCGTAAGCATTTATAAGGTTTTTTGGCTACGCCGTCCCGCTAGGGAATCTAGTTCGTTTTGCGTCCTGAGTCGCACCGCTGCAAAAATAGCAACCGCTCCAATAGGGATTAACGACAGGGCACCAGCATTAACCATAATCATACCTGCTCGAGAATAACGTGTTTGTATGATAAAGGCTCCCAAGACGGAGACAACCCATAATATCCACAGTAAATCAGTCAAATAAGAAGGCAATGCCGTATACATCAAGCCTATTAACGTGAATGCGTTAATGATTAGTCCGCTAATGAGCATCAACATAGCCACTCCTGCATGATTTTTTACCATATACTGAATAAGCGTAGATATTGTGGACAAAGCGAAAAGTCTTCACCCAGCTTACATCAATGACATGCGTTATTAAGCTAAATGAGGTTAGCATGTGAGCTAACGGGTATCAATCGTTCAGATATCCTGATTTTAGCAAAATCGTCATGTAGGATCTTAATTTGGAGATACTTTTTAAGCGTTGTTGATCATCGCCACAGTTCAGTGAAGGGGCTGTTGTTTTTTTGTCATCACTAAAAAGCCATCAAAAAATGATGGCTCTCATTTGATTAATTAGCTAAAAAACCGTTTTCAGATTTCTTCGCTGCTTTTGCCGCTTTTTTTTCTTTAGCGGTTAAAAGAGGTTTCTTTTTAGCACTTTTTTTGCTGTCTTGGCCTTTACTCATGATGCTTTCCTTGTTGAATAAACGATGAAGCCTAAGTCAGTTTTAGCCAACCTAAGGGTGGACATTATGTGATGACCGATTAGTCACCATTTGCCCAATCTCAGTATGGTCCTAACGGTGGGTAATTGATAGCAAAAGCGTTATTATTTAGTCACTATATTTGAGTGCTGGTGGGGCGGTGAATCTGGTGACCGATTTAATTGGGGTTGTAGTGATATCAAAGCAGACGATATCGAGAAAGTTTTGTTATGGGTGTCTTGCTATAATGTGTTTGGTAAATTATCCCTGTGGATAAATCATATAGATAATGTCGGTATTTTTTTGACTGAAAAAACGTAATATACTAATTTTCTTATAATTGTTTTGTGATGAAAAAGGGAATTAGGAAATGTGGAGATAATATGAAAAATGATGTTTTACAATCTCTTATGATAAACAACGGTGATTCTGATAGCGTTGAGAGCAAGATAAATACAATATTATCGATTATTCGTAAACACTTTAACATGGAAATTGCATTTATTGCAGAGTTTGCCGATGGGCAGCGTATTTTTAGATTTATTGATGCTAACAACATTTCGCCTATGGATGTCGGGGATGCTGATCCATTAGAAGAAACCTATTGCAAAAGAATTGCGGATGATTCGTTATCAAATATTATTCACAATACCAGTGAGAATACTATCACTAAAGCATTACCTATTACCGATAAGTTATCCATTGGCTCATATATGGGCGTGCCTATCGTTCTCTCCACTGGAGAAACCTTCGGTACATTTTGTTGTTATAAAAAATCATCCGATTACACGTTGAATAAAAGAGACTTATCATTTTTAAACGCGATTTCTGATATCGCAAGTAGCTTAATAGAGCAAAATATTACATTTGAGAATGAATGCCGCGAAATTGAGGAGAGAGTTCAATCCGTCCTAAACCCAGAAAAAATCGACATTCACTATCAGCCTATTTACAACCTCGTTACCAATCATGTTTCAGGTTTTGAATCTCTTTCTAGGTTTGTCACAAAACCTTATCGAACACCTGATGTTTGGTTTAGTGAAGCATCACAAGTTGGGTTAGGCGAAGCGCTTGAAATGATGGCAATAAAAAATGCTATTAATGGTCTTACGGAGTTTGGAAGCGACATATATATTTCGATAAACACATCGCCGGAATATATTTTGAATGGCGCCATATCCAAAGTGTTGAATGATATCGACGCTAAACGGATTGTTTTAGAGGTGACTGAACATTCACCTATAAGCAGCTATGAGGATTTTCGAAAAGCGTTAAAACCTCTTCGCAAGCAAGGTCTACGTCTTGCTATTGATGATGCGGGAGCTGGCTATGCCAGTTTTCAACATATTTTGGAACTTGAGCCTGATATTATAAAGCTTGATATCAGTCTTACGCAAAATATTCATAACAACAGAACAAAGTTCTTACTGGCCAAAGCATTATGCGGATTTTCAAAAGCCATTGGTTGTACTATTATTGCGGAAGGTATTGAGACAAATAAAGAATTAAATGCACTTAAAGAGCTCGGTGTTGATATGGGGCAAGGTTATCTACTTGGTAAACCGATGCCGATTGATCAGGCTGTTTCGTGTGTTTAGTGGCAAATAGAGTTAAGGTCCAGATCTCGCTAGCCACTTAGCTTTGCGTTTGGTTTATTGGTAAGTTCATGCAAATAATACTGTTACAACCTCAGCATTTAGGTGCCATAAAACAGCTGTACCTAGAGTCGCGTCTAGCGACTTTTACATGGTTAGATATGTCTTCGTTTGAGTTGTCAGACTTTGAGAGAGAAACTGAGGGAGAGGATATTTGGGTAGCATGTGAATCAAACGAAGTGCTGGGTTTTATCTCCATTTGGGCGCCTGACAGTTTCATTCATCATTTATACGTCAAACCCAGTAACTTAAGGGTTGGCATAGGCTTAACACTGTTGAACTTTGCCAAACAGCACTACTCAAATTTAAGTCTCAAGTGCTTTACTCAAAATAGTCGTGCTATTGATTTCTACTTAGCTCAAGGTTTTACCGTCGGTGAAAGTGTCGATAAAGCAGCCGAAAGCTATTATTTAATGCACTGCACCTCATCGATCTAACAACACTCAACGAGTCAACAGGCACGGTGTGGCCTAAGCATTTTCGCGCAAATGAAGTGTATACCAATATTCGCACTCGTAATAAAAAGGCGAACCTAACGGTTCGCCTTTTTTGATTCAAGTTAGCTTGTAACTTTGGTATAGCGACAAGCGCTTGAGGTTACTGATAACTTTCAATACTCGGGCATGAGCAGATCAAGTTACGGTCGCCGTAGACGTTATCAACACGGTTAACCGTTGGCCAATATTTAGAGGCTTTGCTGTGTGGAGTAGGGAAACAGGCGATTTCGCGAGAGTAAGCATGCGGCCATTCCTCGCTCATGAGATCCGCCTGGGTGTGCGGTGCATTCACCAATGGATTTTCTGCTAACGTCCACTCGCCAGATTCAATGCGCGCAATCTCGTTACGAATGCCAATCATGGCATCACAAAAACGATCCATCTCGACTAAATCTTCCGATTCCGTTGGCTCGATCATTAACGTGCCAGCCACTGGGAACGACATGGTCGGTGCGTGGAAACCGTAATCCATCAAGCGTTTCGCAATGTCTTCTTCACTAATGCCAGTTGCGTCTTTTAACGGGCGAATATCGATAATACATTCGTGCGCGACACGTTCATTTTGACCTTTGTACAGCACCGCGTAATGTGGCGCGAGACGTTCCATGATGTAGTTGGCATTGAGAATCGCAGTTTTAGATGCCTGAGTGAGGCCTTCGCCGCCCATCATCGCAATGTAAGCCCATGAAATCGGTAAGATAGAGGCACTGCCCATATCCGCTGCCGAAATGGCATAATCACTGCCATCTGCACCATGTTGGATGTGACCGGGTAAAAAGTCCGCTAAGTGCGCTTTCACCCCAATAGGTCCCATGCCTGGGCCACCGCCGCCGTGTGGAATACAGAACGTTTTGTGCAAGTTAAGGTGAGACACATCAGAGCCAATAAACCCGGGTGAAGTGAGTCCGACTTGCGCATTGAGGTTGGCGCCATCCATGTAGACTTGACCTCCGGCTTCATGGACTTTTTCACAAATGGCTTTCACTTCGGATTCATACACGCCGTGCGTTGATGGATACGTGATCATAATGCACGACAGGTTATCGCGGTGTTTGGCGATTTTTGCGTCGAGATCGTCGAGGGAAATATTGCCGTTATCATCGCATTTCACTACCACGACTTTCATTGACACCATCGATGCCGACGCTGGGTTCGTGCCGTGCGCAGAGCTTGGGATCAAACACACATTACGGTGCTCATCACCACGGCTACGGTGGTAGCGTTGAATGGCAATTAAGCCCGCATACTCGCCTGATGCGCCTGAGTTCGGCTGGAGAGAGAATGCGTCGTAGCCAGTAATCGCGCATAACTTGTCTTTAAGGTCTTTCGCCAGAGCTTGGTAGCCTGCGGTTTGTGCTTGCGGAGCAAAGGGGTGTAATTGACTGAACTCAGGCCACGTGATAGGTAGCATTTCTGCGGCGGCGTTGAGCTTCATGGTACAGCTACCGAGCGGGATCATGCCGTGCGTTAATGAAAAATCTTTGTTTTCTAGACGTTTCAGGTAACGCATCATCTGGGTTTCACTATGATAGGTATTAAACACAGGATGAGTGAGGTAGTCACTAGTACGACGGTAGCTTTCTGGAATCGCGGCGAATTCATTGTTCGCGATGCGTGCAGACAGCGTTTCGACGGTCGATTTCACGCCAAAGACAGAAAACAGTAAGTTAAGATCCGCTTCTGAACTGGTTTCATCCAAGCTGATACCAATGCTGCCATCGTTTAAACGAACGTTGATGCCGTAAGACTGTAGCTTGCTGTATAGCGCCCCAGTTCGCTCAGTCGTCATGACTGTTAAGGTATCAAAGAAGTGTTGATGAGCAAGCTCAAAACCCGCTTCTTTCAGACCGGCGGCTAAAATCGCTGTCAGGTGGTGAGTGCGACGCGCGATGGTTTTTAGACCCTCTGGCCCATAGTAGACCGCGTAGAACCCAGCCATATTAGCTAGCAGGGCTTGCGCCGTACAGATATTAGAGGTGGCTTTCTCACGACGGATATGTTGCTCGCGGGTTTGCATGGCCATGCGTAGGGCGGGTTTACCTTTTGAATCGACCGAGACGCCAATCACTCGGCCCGGCATGGTGCGTTTGAACTTGTCTTGCGTTGCCATGAATGCGGCGTGTGGGCCGCCAAACCCTAGTGGTACGCCAAAACGTTGCGCACTACCAATCACAATATCGGCTCCCATTTCACCCGCTGGTTTTAACAGTGTGCTGGCCAGCAGATCGGTAGCGACTGTCACCAACGCTTTGGTTTGGTGAACTTGTTCAATGAGTGGCGTTAAATCGACAACCTCGCCAGAGGTACTTGGATATTGAAATAACGCGCCAAACACATCGTGCTCACTGACTGTATGTGCTGGAGCCACCACAATATCAAAGGTTAGGAATTCGGCGCGTGTTTTGACGACTTCGATGGTTTGTGGATGCAGGTTATCGGCAATGAAGAAGGCATTACTCTTGCTTTTGCCAGCACGCTTACACAAGGCCATGGCTTCCGCAGCCGCAGTGGCTTCATCCAACAATGAAGCATTGGCGATATCCATACCAGTGAGATCAGTGATCATTTGTTGGAAGTTTAATAATGCTTCTAATCGGCCTTGCGAGATCTCTGGTTGATATGGGGTATAAGCGGTGTACCACCCCGGATTTTCCATAACGTTACGCAGAATGACGTTGGGCGTGACGGTATTGTAGTACCCTTGGCCGATGAAAGTGCGCTGCACGACATTCTGCTGAGCAAAATCTTTGAGGTTTTGCATCATGCAGGGTTCGCTGAGTGCGGTGCCTAGCTCAAGAGGTGACGTTAGACGAATTGCTGCGGGGACGGTTTCATCAATTAATGCCTCAACCGATGCGGCCTTTATGGTCTCCAGCATGCGAGTTTCATCATGCGCGCGTGGGCCATTGTGTCGGCGGACAAACTCGCCGGATGTATTTAAACTTTTGAGTAAATCAGTCATTGCTACCTTACCTGTGATCTTGCTCATCGAATAACTGAGCAGAATTCACCACTGTGACTAAGAAAGGTAACCATAAGAAGCGGCTACCTAAAACATGTGGTCGTGATTGGATCAGTCTTCGTCTTCTGCCAATGCTGCCATGTAATCTTCGGCCACTTTGAGCGCCTCCAATTCTTCTGCGTCATTCATTTTCAGTGTGGCAATCCAGCCATTCTCATAAGGTTCGTCGTTGACTAATTCTGGGCTGTCTTCCAAATCTTCATTGACGGCCACCACGGTACCTGAGACAGGCGCGTAGATGTCTGAGGCTGCTTTGACTGATTCAACGAGAGAAAATGCATCACCGGCATCAAATTCGCTATCAATCTCGGGAAGCTCAACGAATACCACATCGCCCAAGAGTTCTTGAGCATGATCAGAGATACCAATCGTTACTGTGCCGTCACCGTTATCGCGTACCCACTCGTGGCTTTCTGTAAACTTTAATTTGTTGTCCATGACTTGTTTCTCCAATAGTTATCGTATAAACGGTTCAATTTAACGTTACGTCAAAAAAGGTATTCGTATCGAATGAATGTATTCGTGTGGCTAATATCAGACTTCTGCGCTTGTATCATTGATGGTAAAGCCAGCTTGCTAAGCGTGCTAGTGAATTTATAGACACGAGAGCAAACTTGAGAAGAATGTTGCATCGTTCACGAAGTGAAAGTGTGTTTTCGTAAGATACGTGAATAGCCGTGAAAAATGCCCATACGCCGCTAAGGTATCGTTTGCGTAAGGCAAAAATAAAAAAAGAGCGTGGATTAAAAGGCGCTGATATCAGCAAGCTGATCGCGTTCATACTGAAGCATGAAACGCTAAAGTTCAGGGAAAGGTGTGATAAACAATGTCTCACTTTCACTCATCCAAAATCTTGTAAGTGCGATAACACTTGAATAAGAAACTTCGTTATTTGCATTCGCTAGATGCGTTATGCAAAACGCCTTATGAGCAGAACATACTATGCGACTGGGCAATGATCAATAAAAAAGGTTTCTTATAGGAAACCTTTTTTCATGTGTGTTAGAGATCGCACATTATTTTAAGGAAAGCGTATTAGGCCGTCGATGTTTAATGCAATATGGGGGCTTGAGCAAGACAATTATGGTGCAAATACAGACATGTCTAAAACAATAGCGGATGAATATCCTTCGATGAAGGTGGCGAGAGAATCGGAAGAAAAAGCAGAGATTACGCCATTACAACTGGGGGAGCGAATCAAATCAATTCGAACTAAGTTGGGCATGACGTTGGAAGAAGCCAGCCAACAAACTGGCTTAGCTCGTTCAACATTGAGTAAGATTGAAAACGAGCAGATTTCACCGACGTTTCAAGCAATGCAGAAGCTGGCACATGGTTTACATATTGATATGCCTCAACTATTTGAACCACCTAAACAAATTCAGGCCACTGGTCGCAGAGATATAACCAGAAATACGATGGGAAAACCGCATCCTACGCAAACGTATGAACACGAATTATTGGCAACGCAACTTTCCAAGAAAAAAATGATGCCATTTAAAAGTCGGGTCCGAGCACGTGCCTTTTCTGAATATAGTGATTGGGTACGCCATGGTGGTGAGGAGTTTTTGTTGGTTCTCAGCGGTGAGATTACTTTTTATTCAGAATTTTATGAACCAGTGATGCTCAATGAAGGCGACAGTGTTTATTATGACGCGAATATGGGACATATGTTGGTATCGAGAAGCACAGATGATGCGCTGATCTTGTGGGTGACGAGTGCAGGGTAGTTAATAAAGTTTCTTATAATAAAAGCAAACGTTTGCTTTTTGTATTGATTTACTGAACAATAATCGGCAAATTAAAACTGTTTACGATGGAATGGAATCTGTTACCTAACGTTAGGTTCACCACACATGTTAGCCAAGCTAGCAAGGTAATGGATTGATGAGCATTATTGAAGTACTGAAGCGGTCAATGCGAAAAGGCCGTTCGTTGTAGGAATAGGGAGTATAACCATGACGCAAGCAACCGATGCTGAATTAGTCCTGTTAGAAAAAACGGCGCTTTACGCTGAGCATATTGAAGCAGGGGCGAAAATGGTGCCGTTTGCTGGGTATGAAATGCCCGTTCAATATCCACTGGGAGTAAAAAAAGAGCATCTACATACGCGTGAAGCCGCCGGTCTTTTTGATGTGTCTCATATGGGACAGATTCGCCTCAGTGGTAATGATGTCGCGCAGTATTTAGAGTCACTTGTCCCTGTGGATGTGGTTGACTTACCGGTTGGCAAACAACGCTACGGGTTTTTTACCAACGAGCAGGGCGGTATTTTAGATGATTTGATGATTGCCAATATGGGTGACTATTTATTCCTTGTTGTGAATGCAGCCTGTAAAAAAGAGGATATTACTCATCTCAAATGCCAACTACCGGCAGATATCGAGATTGAAGTATTAGAGGATGCCGCGCTACTGGCTTTGCAGGGACCAAAAGCGTGTGAAGTGCTCGCACGTTTTCAGCCCGCAGTCAGTTCGATGCATTTTATGGATATAAAAAAGCTAGAGATTAATGGCATCGAGTGTACGGTAAGCCGCAGTGGCTATACAGGAGAAGACGGTTACGAAATCTCTGTACCTGCAACTCATGCGGCATCGTTAGCTCAGTATTTGACCGCCTGTGAAGAAGTGGAATGGATCGGTTTAGGAGCGCGCGATTCTTTGCGTTTAGAGTGCGGCTTATGTTTATATGGCCATGATTTAGACACTACAACAACGCCAGTTGAAGCGAGTTTGCTGTGGGCGATTAGCCCTAAACGCCGTATTGGCGGTGAGCGCGAAGGTGGTTTCCCTGGGGCTGACATTGTCTTGCCGCAAATTGAGACTCGTGAGGTTAAACGTAAGCGCATTGGTTTAGTGGGGTTAACAAAGGCTCCCGTGCGTGAGGGGGCCGTATTGCTTAACGCTGCTGGTGAGCCTATTGGTCACGTCACCAGTGGTACTGCTGGACCTACCGCAGGAAAACCGGTATCGATGGGGTATGTTGAGACCGCGTATGCAGCTTTGGAGACTGAGATCTTCGCTGAGGTGCGAGGTAAACATTTACCGATGGTGGTGACGCGTATGCCATTTGTGCCTCAACGCTATTACCGTGGCTAAATGTAAGTGATGCGCCACAGGTTCTGTGGTGCATCGTTTCTCAGTCTCAGTATCTCTATGATTGAAAAAGAAGTTATAAAAATCTTGTGACGATTTTTATAACAAAAATCCGGCAGAAATTCCTAATACTTCTAAACTGACTGGTATGTTGTTTTATTTTCAGTCGGTAACAATGTGAAAATCCTGTCCAAATTCTATGCAGTGTTGATCCTGATCGCAGTACAAGCGAATGCGTCGGTGATCACGCCCCAAATTATTAGTGGCGATAGAGTCAATATTAATAATTACCCCTCCTTTGCGAGTTTATTTTTATACCTCACGCCAAATTTTTACTCTTCACAAAGCTTTTGTGGCGCAACCATCATTAATGCTCGATTTGCCATGACCGCCGCTCATTGTGTGGTGGGAAATGACAATGTTCTAAAATATACGGTCGTCTCACCGCAACTTGAAGATGAGTCGATTTTCCCTGATGGTAATATGGTAATATTCAGTTTTCCCGAGTCAAAGCGTTTTATTATCCTGATGGCTTTATCGATAAACCGCCATTTAATAACGATATTGCCTTGCTTGAATTGGAGCAACCACTGAACGTCAGTGATTACTCAAGCTTGCTGAGTTTCACTTATAATGACAGTTACCCATCAGGTGGGGATTATGTGGCGATTGGACATGGGCTCACCTATGGCACTGAGCCGTCAGGCGCCAACTCGTCGACGTTGTTAAAAACTTCGCTGACGTTTGTGAATAAAAGTACCTGCCGCAATGATTTTTACTTATCGGCTACTGACTCTCAGATTTGTTTTGATGGCGCACTTGATAGTGGCGCTGCATACAAACACGCAACATGCTCGGGAGATTCAGGTGGCCCGGTGTATCTTTTTGAAAGTGGCGTGTACAGACAAATTGGACTAACCAGTTATGGGCCGACTGAGTGTGGTAATAAAAATTTGCCCGTTGTTTCGGTGTTCACGGAGTTGTTTGATTATCAAGATTGGATACAGAATGTCATGGCAGGGCGCATCAGTGCTAAGTATTACGTCGCGACGGTTGACGGCAAGCGGGTTGTGTCTGCAGGCACACCGGTTGTTATTCCTTCATCAAGCAGTAGTGGCGGTGGTAGTATGGGTCTTCTCGCACTATTTGGCTTGTGCGGCTTGGTATGTGTGCGGCGTATACGGTAGAAGAACCTGAGATAAAAAATGCCGTAGAGTAAAGCTCTACGGCATTTTTTATAGGTGTGACACGCTGCTTAATCTTTCGTGTATAACGAATAACGGCTTGCCGTTGCAATAGAGAGCGGTTTGGATAGCCAGTAGCCTTGTAAATAGACCGCGCCAAGTGATAAAAACTTTTTATACATCGCCTGGTCTTCAATCCCTTCTACGACGATATTAATCCCATTTTGTCTACTGAGATTAATCACAAACGCTAAATAGTCATGCATCGCATCATTTTGCATACTTTTTACGGCCATGGAGCGATCGATTTTAATTTGATTCAAAGGCAAATCAAAGAAGCTGTTCATGGAACTAAAACCCGTTCCAAAGTCATCTAATGCTAGTTGGAAACCGATCTCGCTTAATTTTGCTAACTGGTTTATCGCATTGCGATTACCATCCAATACAACCGTTTCCGTCAACTCTAAAACAATTGAACAAGGAGCAATCCCAATACTTTGCACAATAGAGTGAATATTATCAGGAAATGCCAATTCTAAAAGTTGTAGTGCTGACACATTGACGTTAACTTTCACTGAAGTGCCATGTCGCTTATTGTAGCGCACGATAAATTGGCAGGCTTTGATAAAGACTTGATAGCCTAACTCGCTGATCAATCCTTTTTTTTCTGCGATTGGGATAAATTCATCTGGATAAATTTCCCCAAATTCTTTAGAACGCCAACGAACCAGTGCTTCAAAGCTAGACACTTCACCGGAAGAGGCATGGATAATAGGTTGAAATTTTACTTTTAACGATTTGGAGTTCAAGGCTTCTTTTAAGCCTCGTTCAATGAAGAAAAAGCGATCGACTTGACGCTGAGTTTTTCCCGCATAAATCTCAATGGGAGAGGCTTGCTTTTCACGGGCGTATTGGCAAGTACGTGACGCGATATTAATGATTTGTTCGGCATTAATTTCATTACTAATCTGCGGATACACGCCGATATTCATTTTATCGCCGTATAAATGCCCATGTTCATTCATCGCTCGTGCATACTGATCATGCACTGTTTGACACAAAGTTTGTAGCTCAGAGCTATCATTGTGCTCATGAATGAGTACGACTATATCATCAGAGCGTATTTGATAGCACTCGACGACACCATTTGGGATAGTTTGAACAGCACTTAAAATATGCTGAAGTAAATGTTGAGAAACATCAGAGCCATATTGATTAAAATAAGAGCGCAGATCGTCAATCACGATATACAGTAAGGTATAATCGCTTTCATCCTCTTTTGCATTCTCTATATCGATCAAGAGCTTTGCTCGGTTGGCTAAGCCAGAAGCACTGTCATAATAGGCGGTTTGACGAAGGTACGATTCCACCAGTTTTTGATCAGAAATGTCACAATGACGGCCCACCATGAACGTATCTTCATTTTCAGTTTTTAAAACGGTGTACGATTCTATCCAAGTATATTGGCCGCTGGATTTGCGTAAACGATATTGTATGTCTCTCTGCTCATCAGCTTCAGCGTTGGCTTCGAACTCAGCAAACACGTCATCAACTATGTATCGATCAAGTGGGTGGACAACCGCTAGCCACTCTGCGTAACTGATTTGTGAATGTTTAAAACCAAACTGTCGATAAAAATGAGGGGTGAAAAACGTTATGATGCCTTGGTTATCCAAATGAAAGAGCCCTTCGGAAAACACTTCCAAAATATGATTGAAACGCTGCTTATGTTCTGGAGAAAGATTCTCCAAGGATAATTCATGATGGCTTAATGACATGCTTTCCTACTACCGAGATCAAGTATCACAATTGACAACACGAAATACGACACATCAATTGTATTAGCGCAGAGTGTAACATAACTGCCCTCAATTATAGCTCATTAATTATATCAAACTGAATACCTATGTTATTCGTTTTCCCGCTTAATGACATTATACGCTTTTGTTCCCCATAGAGGTACAGTAGATAAGCTGTGTTTAAAAGAACCCGATGTTTCTTTGGTCGTATATGAGATATACATCAGAGTTTGGGTTCGTATATCAAAAATACGACGAATTCTCATCGCTTTAAAGAAAATACTTTTGGATTTTTTAAACAGGACCTCTCCTGATTTACTTTTATCTATCTTTGTTAGCATATCAGCGGTAATTTCGCCAGTTTGACGACATGCAATAGAGCTATCGCTCGGATCTGAAAAACTCAAGTTTGCTTCAATCGAAGCGATGTGACAAGTCACTCCGGGGATATCCGGATCTTGAAGAATATCGATTTTTATATCTTTAGTGGTAAACATACCTAAACTGACATCCCCGACTTCATTATTATCACACCCATGACGTGGTCAACTAAATTCAGTCACCCTAGTTAAGAAACCATATCTAATGT
>JBQGON010000063.1:0-18284 GCA_052087065.1 Vibrio sp.
CAGTTAAGTTGATTATCTCTTAACTGGGGTAGTCGAATCCATTAAACCACGTCAACTTCTTCCGTAGACTGAACCGATAATGCGACTTTTTCGTCACTGTTCGCGATGCTAGTGACGGCAATTTTCACTTCTTGTTGTAGATTATTGATTAAGGCATCAATTTCTTCAGTGGAGTTTTGCGTTTTAGATGCAAGGTTACGCACTTCATCAGCTACCACGGCAAAGCCACGACCTTGCTCGCCCGCGCGTGCCGCTTCAATGGCCGCATTCAGAGCCAATAAGTTGGTTTGTTCTGCAACACTACGGATCACTTCAAGAATTTGGTTAATATCACCGGAACGTGCAGAGACTTTATCAATGGAGTCTTTCGCACTTTCCATGCTGCTGCTCAGTTCTTGAACTGTGTTTGTTGAAGTAACAATACTGTTTTGAGACTGACGAACGGTACTATTCATCAACTTCATTTTATCCGCTAAACCAGCCGTAATTTGAGCAACTTCATGAGCGGCTTTAGACATTTCTTGAGTAGAAACAACCACATTTGCAATTTCTTCTTTTTGCTGAGCAGTCTCTTCTAAAGAGCTATGGCTAGCACTCACGTTCTCACCCGATGATTCACGAACTTTTATACCGATCGATTTTAGCGAATTCACCATATCGCGGAGCTTTTGTAAAAACAGGTTAAACCCTGCGCTGAGTTCATTTAGCTCTGCATGAGCATTAAGGTTGAGTGTCTGAGTTAAGTCCCCATCATTACCCGATAACTGAGCGACTTGTTCATTGAGTAATTGCAACGGACGAATAATAGAGCGCACAATCAATAGCATGAGCAGAGTCGCAACAATGGATACAATCACCGCGAGTGTTAACTGTTCAATAAGCGCTCGTTGTTTAACGCTTTCCATTATTCCTAATTTCGCATCTAACTTGGCCATCGCTACGGGTATCGGTAGGCTAATCAAGAAATTCCACCGGGTGGTGGTATTACCCAGAGTTAAAGGCTGAGCGACTAACAATTGACCATTCTGCTCTACTACGCCACCTTTATTTGCCAGATCTAACAAAGCTTGACCATTCTTTGTATCAACCGTTTTAAATGATTTGCCTAAGCTCTTATTGTATTTACTCGAAGCAACAATCAACCCTTTTTGACTGAGAATGGTCACTGAACCTTGCCCATTATATAACCCTTTGGACAATTCACTCGCAAACTCTTGCATGACTGGTAAATCTATATCAGCACCAACAATGCCTTTAAACACGCCCGACTCGATAACAGGTACGGTTAGGCTCGTCATCAGCATTTGACTACCATTAGGCAAATCAAACAAGTAGGGTTCAACAATACAGATTTTTTGTGTTTCTTTCGGGCATAAATACCACTCAGCAATACGCTGCCCATGATCATCTTTATCATCAATATATTTGATCTGTGAATTTTCAATTGGATAGTGAGTTATATCACCACTTTCGGTTGCGGCTACGGTCACGGCAAAAGAGCCATCGTCTTTCGCGCTCACATGGGTATCTTTACCTACGTATTCACTATCCTTGTTATCAAAAGCATTAGGTTCAAAAAAAGTATATAGGACACTGGCATGAGGTGCGTTTCTTTTTGCGGATTCTATCAGACGTAAGATTTGCTCTCTCGACAAAGGATTCGATAACGTTAAATTATCAGACAGTTGTGCGGCGACAACTTTTGCGACATCGAGGTTTTTTTCAACATAAGCTTGAATTTGTTCACCCGCGATACGCGTATTTAACTCAAGTTTTGATATTGCTGACTCTTTAAGATCGACCGTTGCATCTTGCTGTAATGTATCACTCAAAGAAGATATCTTTGAATACGTCTGCCACGTAAATAGTAAAGAAATAAATAAAATGGACCCGATACTAATAAGTAGTAATTTATTTTTTAGAGAGACTCTCGCCATAACATACCTGCATATTTTGTGAAGTTTTCCTTAACCCTGGGACTAGTTAAGCACAAATTTGTACGTAAGTATTTATCTATAATCATTTTCTATACGCGACTTAACCTCTACCATCATTGCTTCATGTGTTTTGAAAGCCCAATATCGGCGGCTTTGCCAATGATGTGAGATTTCTCATAGCGCCTTACTGACTCGCACCAATCGTAAAACGCTCCTTAAAACATATTAGTACAGATACAGCGTAACGTGACTAATAGTTGATAATAAACTTGATAATAAATTGATGGTATACCTTTTCCTTACCAAACATCGCTTACTCTGTATATAAAATGCGATTCATAAACTTTAGCCGAGATTAAAATACGCATTGTTACCCTGATTGGAACGGCTTGATTTATGTACATTTCTGCCCATGGTATTTGTTCAACTCAACTATCAAAAACACAAGCGGCTGCATTGCTCTTGACCTTCCTCTAGGGGCAAGGTGTAGAGTCTCTCGACAGTCATAGAAAATAAGGGGAAACATGATGGGGTGCTGTAATCAATCACCGAAAGGTGGCGCGCCACTGGGATTATTTTTGAAAGTCGCGCTGGGTATCGGTATCGTGATCTTTTTACTCGCGCTGTGGCATTAACGGTGGGGGTATACAGGCACTAGAGTATCAACCAACCTTTGGCACGGCCATCCATACAACCGTGCCAAAGGGGCGAAGGGCGATGCTAATTGGCCCTATTTTGCATTGACCGAACGGAAAAATCGCGTCATATCATGAAGCGCCGTCGCTCTGCCCGGATAAAACCAAATCTGATTTGCTAAAATATCCACATGGCCGACCCCTGGATATATTTTACTCTCGACGGCCACACCTTTGTTCTGACATTTCGCGACCAATGCGTCGAGATTACTACGCCCGACTTCCTTATCATCACTTCCCCAAAGTAATAACATTGGCGGCTCACTACCATCAATAAACGTAGTGACTTGCATTTGTGAGTAGCGCTTGGGCGGCGCAAACATCTTTTGCAAATCCTCAGTTTGAGGGACAAAATCATAGGGCCCAGCTAACCCGGTGAAGGCTTTGATCATGGTCCGCTTTTTTCCAAGCGCTTTTAGATACCGCTCATCAGCGGTGAGCAACGCACCGATATGCGCGCCTGCTGAATGACCAGAGACAAAGATTCTATCTCGATCCCCACCATACTCTTGGATATGATCGTCCACCCAAGCTAGCGCTTTAGCACCATCTTGTACAAAAACAGGAAAACGCACTTGCGGATATTTTCGATAATCAGCAATTACCGTTACAAAACCTTGATTAGCAAGCTTGTTACCAATAAACGCATACATGTCTTTTGAGCCAGACTCCCAGCGCCCACCATAAAAAAAGACAATGACGGGTTTCGCTAACTCTGGTTTTTTAGACGGAATATACACATCAAGTTTTTGCGCTGGATTGTCGCCAAAGGCAATATTTTTCACGATCTCATCGTCACTCAACTTCGCGGGAATATTCGCGACCTCAAGCCCCAACGTCGTGCAAGCGGATAATAATACACTGCTCATAGCAATAAAAAGTGACTTCATGGGGACGCCTTAACCAATAAAAACAATACGACTGTCGATACGCTCATCCGTTGCTATCCAATCGCAACCTGACCATTGACTATAAATCATTGTACTGACAACACAAATGTTAATCGACATCCGTAATATGGCGACCGTAGCGTGTCGTATCGATCTCTCGCTATTCATCCTCTATGCTTGAATGAAGGCACACAAAAGATATCGGCACATGAATATACTTATTATTGGTGGCTCAGGGGGAATCGGCCATGCTTTACTCAAACATTGTCTTCGCTCGAATGCAGAGGTGACTATCTATGCGACATACCACTCAACTCCACCCCCACTCGAAGACGATAAGGTAATATGGTACAACATCGATGCGGCTTCACAGTCCGATGTATTGGCGCTATCACAAAGCATTCCTAAACTCGATCTACTGATTAACGCGGCTGGAACGTTGCATTCATTGACTCATCGGCCAGAAAAATCCATCCATGAATTTGATCTTGATTTTTTCCAACATAATCTCAACGCTAACACCATTCCGACACTCTTACTCAGTAAATACTTCGCCCCTCACCTGAAAGCCAAACATACCACCTATTTCATTGCTCTTTCCGCAAAGATTGGCAGTATCGACGACAATCGCATCGGTGGATGGGTCAGTTATCGCTGTTCAAAAGCGGCATTAAATATGACGATTAAAACCATCAGTGTCGAATGGAAAATCAAGCAGCCCCAGTGTTGCATTATTGCTTTTCACCCCGGTACCACCGATACCGAGTTATCCAAACCCTTTCAAAAAAACGTCCCAGCCAAGCAACTATTTAGCGCTGACTATGTCGCTCAATGTTTGTTAGATTTGGTCAAAGACCTGACAGCACAGGATACTGGGAAATTCTATAGCTACAATGGGGAAGAGATACCTTGGTAATCACGACAAAATGCAATGTGCTCGCTCTGCGCTCAGCGATTAATCGCATAAAGACAGGAGAGGACAACGTTCAAGTGCAAACTTTCTCGTCTCCTCTCCTTACTTAGTTATGCGTTTTCTTTCAGCTCACTGACCTTACCTTCATCTTCTTTACGAGGAAGGTTAAGTAATGTGATCCCTAATAAAATCAACACGATGGAAATGAGCATTTCAATTCTTACTTGCTCACCGAGCAACATAACCGCAAACAGAATACCAAAAATAGGAACTAAGAAGTTGCTATACGATAAATACACCGCATTAGTGCCTTGTGCTAATAGCAGCATCAGTAAAAAAGCAATGGCGGTACAAAATACAGCTAAGTACACAACCCCAGAAAGCACGGGTAGTGATGCGGTACTGAGCAATGCTAGGTGCTGATAATTGAGAGGGAACAAAAGAATCACCATGATCATCAGTGCAGCGGTACTAATAGAGAGGCCTGAATAATCACGAGCATACTCGGCAACCACATTGACCACCGCAAACATAAAGGCTGCGCCGATGATGCAGGCCACCCCAAACACATCAGCGGTAATTTTCAGGCTTTGATAGCTCATTAGAACAATACCTGACAACCCGAACCCAAGAGACACCAATTGGTACAGCTGTGGTTTTTTCAACTCGCGCCCAGGAATAAGATACGGAAGTAAGAAAGTAAAGAATGGCGAGCTGGCAATTAAGATGGAAGAAAACCCAGCCGTCACCGTTTGCTGACCATTCGCAATCAAGTACTGCGCTAAGAAGTCACCGGAAACTCCGAGTAATATGGCCAACAGCCAAAATTTTATATCCGAGGAAAATCGATCTTTTTTCCAAAACATACAAACCAGTAGAACAAAAAAGCCGATGAAAATACGGAAAAATGTGATTTCTTCCGCGGATAGATTATTATTTATCAAATACTTAATGACGGGAAACTGCGAGCCCCACAATGCAGAGATCAACAACAGAATAAAAATAGCAAATGACTTACTCATAAAAGTAACTTAACTCCTCTAAATTTTAGATGATACCGCTTATCCGATACGACACTTACCTCAGTGCAATAAATCACGCTCATCAAACTAAGCATGCGTGCTAGTGATGGCATCTTTGGATTCATTACTGTGCAAGACGACATTTTCTCGACAAATCGAATCGAACAAGGGATCGCTTTTTGTTTTACGCTTCTCTCAGTGACAGACTGGTCATCATCGTAAAGACACAGCGATACGCAGCCGCTAGCCAATACAAGATTGTCTAGATCATTGATAAAAAGGGTAATAGTTAGGCATACAATACGATTAGGGAGATGATTTTATCGCTCTCACGCTGAAGTAACAGCTTATGAATAACAAAGTGTTACAAGCGTATATCACCGTTCAAGGACCACTAATCAACTAAAATGAATAGTGCGTCTCATTTTCCGGAGGATGCACTTGGTATTGCATACCAAACCGTGAACAAAGTCAATATTTTGCTTTGATAGACGCATATATTCATTGTATTGAATCTGTGGGAAAGAACGATAGCTGGTCGATGAGTACGTGAGTAGGAGAAGTGAGAAGGAATCAAGATATAGAATCATTGAGCAGCGCCAAGGACAAGCCAGCTGTACCAATACATTTGGCCGTAATTTCCATTTAAATCGCATAGACAACCCCGTTACCGCTGGGGAATAATACGTTCCTCGCACGTAGATCTCCACTGCTTAGCATCCGAGATGTGATACGGATAAGGGATGGTAACCGCCATATCAGCGATACGTTTATCCCCCGCCAGTATCGTCACACGCTCAGCATCTGATGTATAAATGCCCACACCGTAGCCTGTAAGGCTCGATGATAGGTGATCTAAAAAAGCCCCTGCGAGCGGAGCTTGCAGGGGCTGTAAGAGTGCTTTACCTAGCCAGTGATTACGCCACTTTACCCATTATGAGTTCGATGTTGATGGCTTTGGTTGTGGTTTTCTACGACGTTGTCCGCCAGCAGGTTTCGCGCTGCTATTACCACGGCTGTCACCACCAGTCGATTTAGCTGCCGAGCCAGATTTACCTTTGTAGCCATTGCTGCCATTTGTGCGACGTTTAGCTGTCGCATCGCCACGGCGAGCTTCTCCTCCCGCAGCTGGTTTTGCGTCACCAGAGCCAGATTGTACACGTGGCTTCTTCGGTTTCTTCGGCTTAATTGGGCGAGTATCCAGTTTAGTTTCTGGTACCTTATTTGTCGCTGGGTAGCCTTCTAGCTCAAAACGAGGCAATACTTTTTTGATCAACCGTTCAATCGCAGACAGTTCACTAATGTCGGCTGCGGTTACAAACGAGATGGCTTTGCCAACTTCCCCGGCACGTCCTGTACGACCAATACGGTGTACGTAGTCTTCGGCAACTTTAGGCAAATCAAAGTTCACCACTTGCGGCAACTGAGGAATATCAATACCACGCGCAGCAATATCGGTCGCGACCAATACGCGTACATCATTCGATTTAAAGTTCGCTAGCGCCTTGGTTCGTGCACCTTGGCTCTTATTGCCATGAATCGCGGCGGCCATAATGCCATTTTCTGTAAGGTACTCAGAAAGACGGTTGGCTCCACGCTTGGTGCTGGTGAACACTAATACCTGATGCCAATTACCCTCTTTAATCAGTTTTAACAGCATTGGGGCACGCTTTTTAACATCGGCCGTATAAACTTGTTGCTCAACCAACGTTGCGGTCGAATTCGCTTTCGCTACAGAAATCTCAACAGGATTATTCACTAAGCTTTTCGCAAGCTCGCGGATACTGTCCGAGAACGTAGCAGAAAAAAGTAGGTTCTGACGTTTTTTTGGTAGTACGCGTAAAATTTTACGAATATCGTGGATAAAGCCCATATCTAACATACGGTCGGCTTCATCAAGCACTAACACTTCTAATTGATCGAATTTGATCGCGTTTTGGTTAAACAAATCCAACAAGCGTCCAGGCGTGGCGACCAGAATGTCGGCACCTCTTCGCATACGTTGCATTTGTGGGTTCGCTTTTACGCCACCAAAAATGACGGTATTACTGAGTTTCAAATGTCGGCTGTACGTCTCGACATTTTCTTGGATTTGAGCGGCTAATTCTCGCGTTGGTGTTAAAATCAGCGCACGCACTTGGTTGCTACGAACACTTGGCCCTTTCGCTAGCAATTCTAAAATTGGCAATGTAAAGCCGGCGGTTTTCCCCGTTCCTGTCTGCGCTGCTGCCATAATATCTTTACCCGTTAGCACGGCGGGTATTGCTTGTTCTTGAATAGGAGAAGGCGTTGTGTAACCCTTTTCCTCTATTGCTTTAAGTATTGGAGCAGAAAGACCTAACGAGGTAAAACCCATATATATTCTCAACTAAAATAATAAAAAAGTACTCGTGTATTCATGACACGTGAAAAGTCCGCCATTCTGAGCTTTTGTTTGGCACGTGGCAACTACTAATTTTTGATTTTTTCAATTATTTTGCGCATTCTAGTTGGCTATTTCATCGTCTCTGAACATAGGTGTTCGCGTCTTACTTACCTAATTTAGCGAGTGTATCGGGGCGCATGAACTTTTGGATAATGATCATAAAGACGATAGATGGCACCAGAAGTATCAGCGCGGTGATCGATGAGATCTGGTAATTCCCTTCCATACTCGCCGTATACAGCAATAAAGGTAAAGTGTTCACCTCCGGTGCGCCCACAAAGAACGTCCCTGTAAACTCATCCAACGATTCTAGGAATACAAAAATACCACTTGCCATAATGCCTGGCGCAGCCATCGGCAAAGTAATCATAAAGAAAGTACGAATAGGCCCGGCCCCCAAGTTACGCGCAGCGCGTACCATCAGCGGATCTTGCGCGGAAAATGCCGCGACGGTAATCCAAATCGAATACATCAGCCCATGTACGGTATGCACCAAAACCACGCCGACAATAGTGCCGTTAAGGCCAATTTGATAGAACATTTTCGCGATGTTCATGTAGACGGTGAGGTTAGGAAACGCCTGAGGTAATAAAAACAGCAGCATTAACGGTAAACGATACGGCATGCTGGTATGCGAAAGCGCGTACCCTGCGGGAATTGAAATAATCAACGCAAATACGGTTGCCGCGACCGCGATTCCCACGCTGGTCATTAGTGAGCCCGAAACATCACTGTATGGACTAAACACTTCATACCAATACCTGAGCCCCCATACGTTAGGTAATGAATGTGGGAAGTACCAACTCTCGGTCACACTCCACATCATGAGGTTAATAAAGGGGCCAAATATGGCAATCGCTAGCACGACAATAAACAGGGTTTGCAGCCAAAAGTTGGCGCGAATCGTCGTACTAATACGGCGCAATAATGCCGGTAAGCTTGAGATTTTATCGGCCTCAGTGCGAGCAGAGATGCTGTTACCGATCATGAGCGAACCCCTTTCATTTGTTTACGTAAATAGAACCAACTGAATAATCCCGTCATCAAATACGAAATAATCCCTAACGCATTGGCGACCGGATAATCGCTGTAAGAATTAATCCGAAACGCCATATCGGCGGTCAGCATGGTGGGAGTTCCTGTGCCTATCATCATCGGGACAGACAACACCGACATGATCGAGACCGTCGACAACACCACCGCGACCCCAATTGTAGTGGTCACTTGTGGCATAATGACTTTGCGTAAAATAGTCATCCGACTGGCACCGAGGTTACGTGCCGCACGGATTTGTTCTTGCTCGACAGCCGCCATCGCACCAGCAATTAATAACGTGGCAAAGGCAAATTGTTTCCAAACAAAAGTAATGATAATGCCTTTCCAACCGAGAAACGAAATCGTTTCAAATGGCGTCATCGCGCCCATTTCCACCAGCGCATTATTCATCAGGCCATTTTTCGCTAAGAAAGTACGCATCATTTGAGCAGTAACAATAAACGGAATAAATAACGGAATGCGATATAGTGTACCGAGCACGTTGACAAGCCCCTTATAAGGTGACAGCGTCACAATTGCACTAACACTCACAGAGAGCACAACGATACACCCAATAGAACATGCAACGATCACAGCAGTAAAAATGATATCTTTGCCATAAAATAAAATGGCTTTGTGCAAATGAGCCAGTGTTAGACTCCCCGCTTCATTGGTCAAGCCTGAGTACAGTGAAAACCCCAACGGGTAAACAAAGCAACAGACAATCACTAAGCTGGCAGGTAACACCAATAGCCAAGAATAAGTACTTGATTGGTTATCCATAATCTTCATCAGTAAATACGTGGACACGAAATATTTAACCAACCTAGTGATGGTTCACAGAGTCAGTGCAAGCTATCGCCGTCCACATTGAGCGAATTTAAAGCGTGGGTTGAGTCATGGCTTAATCAAATCACGATCAAACCATGACAAGCGACGCGGCGCCTTTAGTTTGTCACCTGACGCTCGTAACCTTCTTTAATATCATCAAAATATGCCGCGAGCGGGAAACTCTTGCCGTAATTTTTCAGATCGCTTGGCGTGATCTCATCAAACAACTTGCTCCATGTTTTGTTGTCTAGTTGCGGTTTTACGTAATCCGCATCAATTCCTGGGTACCAATTAAAACGCTTAACAATACCATTGGCTTGGATTGTTGGGCTGGTTGCAAGCGCTATGAATTCTTTCGCTAATGCTTGATGCGCCGCCTTTTGCGGAACGACATAATACATTGGTTGACCGGGCATTCCTGGCGAGATCAATTTGAGCTTCATCGCTGGCGATAATTTCCCTTGTGCTTTCCAGCTATAGAACATATCGACCCACACTGGGCCCATATAAATCTCCCCACGATTCAACATATCAAGTGTCCCCGCGTTACCTGGAGTAAACGTGACGTTTTGGTTGAACGCTTTGAGCGCTTTGAACGCTTGCGGCCATTGTTGCTCTTTCGATTTATTGTATTCACCATGGGTTAACGCATCAGCGCCACCACCATAGGCGTACATCCACCCGGTAACGAACGCCACACCTGACATGCCGTTTTTAATACCGTTGTAACCGAAGGCTTTGGGATGTTGTTGACTCCATTTGACCAACTCATCATAAGATGCCGGCGGCGTTTTAATCAGATCGCTATTATAAGCGATCGCCGTTTGGCTATGAAACATGGGCATGACATACCCTGTCACATTCGTTCCTAACGCATTTTTTGCACTATCACGAGACACCATTTTTCCCGTATCGATTTCGGCAGTGTATTGGCTCAGTAAACCCTCGTGCACCATCTGCCCGCCAATTTTTTGGTGAACGACGGCAACGTCAATGTCCCAGTTTTCTTGCCCAGCTTGTTGCTGTGCTTGCAGCTTTTCATTGATCTTATTTGAGCCCGCATCGCCCGGTCCCGTGCCAATCACATGCACATCAACATTCGGATGCGCAGCTTCAAATTTTGGCGCGAGATAGGTTTTCACGTAGTCAACCATGTTTTGGCTACCCGCCGTCGCAACATTCAACACAGTTGGTGATGCCGCCATTGCAGGAGCAGATGACAGCATTCCTAGCGCATACACCCATAAACATTGTTTTTTCATAGACATACAGTTTTTCCCTATTGGTTTGTCTTCATTCTTATTAAAACGTTAATAAATGATGTGGCTCGATGACCACGGTAACGGGAGCGCCTATAGCCAGCTCGCACTGACTACGGGCATGGCACGCCCATTGATTAACCCGAACCATGGTTTGATAACCACCACCTAAGAAAACACTTCGCTCAACATGCCCAGTCAATGCTAAACCCGCGGCGGCAATAGGATTTCCCTGGGGGAGGATATGGGTATGTTCACTACGAAAGTACACATCTTGAGTCCCTTCCTGCTTCCACGTATCGAGTAACGTTTTCCCATCACCTTGTTGTGGCAAATATGTATCACCTAAGGCAGTTAAATCTTTCAGTGCAATGGCGTTATCAGCGCCCATAAAATCGGCGACAAAACGAGTTTTCGGCGTATGATAAATCTCTTGCGGAGTACCAAGTTGCTCAATTACCCCTTGGTTTAGTACGGCTATACGATCCGCCATCACCTGCGCTTCTTCTTGGTCGTGAGTAACAATAATCGACGTAAAACCGAGTTTTTCTTGCAGATGTTTAATTTCATCACGTACCGATAAACGCACTTTGGCATCCAAGTTAGACAAAGGCTCATCAAGCAGTAATACATCGGGATTGACCGCTAACGCTCGAGCCAATGCGACACGCTGACGCTGCCCACCAGAAAGTTCCGTGACTAAGCGGTGGGCAATCGAGGGTAAGTTAACCGCTTCCAGCATGTGGTGAACCTGCTGCTGAATGATATCCGCTGAGTAGCCACGGATTTTCAGTCCAAATCCAATATTCTGCTCCACGGTCATATGTGGCCATAGCGCGTAACTTTGAAAAACCATGGTGATATTGCGAGATTCTGGTGTGCGATGCGTAATATCTCGCTTAGCCACCATGATCTTGCCAGAGTCTGCTGACGTAAAACCGCACAACGTATTCAGTAGCGTGGTTTTTCCGCACCCAGACGGACCAAGCAATGCGATCATTTCACCTTGCTGCACGTCTAAATTGATGTTGTTTAGAACGGTTTGGCTGCCATATGCAACGGATAACTGGTTGATAGATAAGTGCGTCATACGCCTAATGGTCTCTTTTCCTTGTGTGACTGCGCATTTTTTATAAAATGAACACGTGTTCATTAATATGTAAAAAAAATGACAAGTCCATGTATCATGATGAGCGAATACGCATACTGTCTCGCAGTGGTATGACAAATTAATGGAGCTTAAATAATTATTTGGAGAAAATATGCAAATCGACGTGATCGGTAGTGGCAGTGCATTCGCGACACAAACCAACACTTCCGCGATGATGGTGACCGAGAACGATCAATGTTGGCTCATTGATTGCGGTCCGACTATTCCTCGAGCGCTCTGGCAACGTGCATTGCCTGTAAATACCGTGGATGTGATTTACTTTACGCATATTCACCCAGATCATTGTGCTGGACTTGCGGCGCTACTCAATCAGTGGAACAGTTTTGAACGTAATAAGCCGTTAACCATCATTTGTCAGCCAGAACAACAAGAGGTGTTAGAATCACTGGTTACCCTTGCCGTTTGGCCAAAAATGGCATTGTGCTTTGATCTGCATTGGTGTCCAACCCTACCCAGCATGCATTGGGGCGCTTGGACAATCCATACCGCCCCGACTCGCCATGAAGTGTCAAACCTGGCCATTCGTATTAGTAGTGGCGATCGTACTCTGTTTTATAGTGGTGATGGTCGTCCAACCGCTGAGTCCATTGCTTTGATGGAGAACGCCGATATTGCCTTTCAAGAATGTGCCGCGTTTGCGGCGTTACCCGACGATGACTCTCACGGTGATTTACCGCAATGTGCACAGCTTAGCAACACGTTAAATCTGGCTCACTTGTGTGTGTACCATTGTTGGGATGAGTACATTGACGACATCAAAAACTTCTGTGCAGCGCAACCTTGTTTACATGTCAGCCAAGACGGTTTGACGTTAGATCTAACACGCGATATTACGCCGCAATTGGAGCGTCAGCTTGGCTAAAGTCACCAAGAAATCGGTTACCGCACAGGATGTGGCTACACATGCCGGTGTGTCGCGTGCGGTGGTATCCCGCGCATTGTCCGATAATGGATCTGTCGCGCCTGCAACCAAAGAAAAAGTACTGAAATCTGCACATGACTTGGGTTATCAAATTAACTATTTAGCGCAAGGACTCAATCGTAAACGCACCCGCTTAGTGGGGGTCGTCGTGACAAGGCTAGACGATCCATTTCGCGCTCAAATGCTACAGCATTTATTATTGGCCATTCAGCAAAAAGGATATCAAGCACTCGTGATGGAAGTGCGTCATCAGGATCAGTTGCAAAGTACTCTGCGTGAATTTATCCAATATCGTGTCTCGGGCGTGATCATCACGTCTGGTCAGCCACCGGCAGAACTTGCCAAAGAGTGCACTGAAATGAATGTCCCTGTAGTGACGGTAAATAGGCGAATTGAGGGCGCGCCGATTGATAATGTTTGTTCAGATAATGATGATGCAGCACGCCAAGTGCTTCGTTACTGTCATCAACATGGTATTACGACCCTACATTGGCTCAATAGTCACCTATCGACGTGGTCTGGGTGGGATCGTGGCAGAGCGCTTAACGAACAGAAAAAGCAACTCAAACTGGATATCGCTCTCAATGAGATAAAAACCGAATCCGCATTATATGAAGCCGGTTTTAGCTCTGGTCATCATTTTGTACCTAATACCTATCAAACCGAGCTGGTCTACGCGGCTAACTCTCAGCTGGCCTGCGGATTTTTAGACGGATTGCGAAGCCGTAAAGCGGCGCACCAGCATGTACATGTGATTGGCTTTGACGATACCTTTGTCACTGCGCAACACGCTTATCAACTCTCAACGTTTCGGCAAGATATCACTGCACTGGCAGATAACGCCCTATCATTATTACTGGAGCGAGAACATAACCCACAACGAGCGGTGCAGTGCTTGCGTATTCCAGTCACACTAATAACCAGAGCAACAACATTGAATACAAACTAGATAAGAAAGACTGAGCGCCATTGTCGGGGATAATATTAAGATCACAACATTTTGTAAATCAACGCCTAATCGAGGTGTTATAAATCTTAAATAATTTCTATAAGTTAATGAAAAAAAGCCAATTTACATTGTAAACTGGCTTTAACTATTTGCTAATAACTCCGTTTCTAAGCGGTGGTTACTTTGGTAATTTTAAACTGATGCATCAACTCTTTTAGACCATTGGCTTGCACAGACAAATCTTCACTGGCTTGAGCGGTCTCACGCGTGCTTGCTAAGACATCTTCACCAGAATGCTGAATACTTTCTAAATTACTACTGATTTGCAATGAAGCCACTGACTGCTCCTCACTTGCTGTGGCGACTTGAACATTGGCTTCCGCTAACTCGGTAATCGCCTCAGCAATATAACCGAAGGTCTCTTGAACTTGCATGATCTTTATCGTCGTACTTTCGATAGTTTCAGCACTCTTATCAACGACGTTCGCAGCATCTTTAGTATTGTCGGCTAGCCGATTAATCAAGGACTCTATTTCTTGCGTCGCTTTCTGACTGCGTGATGCAAGATTGCGAACTTCATCGGCCACCACAGCAAAACCACGCCCTTGCTCACCGGCTCGTGCCGCTTCTATCGACGCATTCAATGCCAATAAATTTGTTTGCTCAGAAATCCCATCAACCACTTGAATAAAGTTTTGGATTTCACCCGTGCTATTTTGAATGACTTCCACAATCGAACGGAATGCTTCGCCCTGCTCTTGCAGTTGTATGGATAAACTTTGCGCTTCTGCAATCACCGTTGTCCCTTTTTTGGCCGATTTATCCACATGATCGGTTGCATCCGATGAACTCGTCGCGTTATTGGCGACTTCATGGATGGTTGCGGCCATTTCTGTCATCGCAGATGCCACCTGTGTGGTGTTATCTTGCTGCGTATCCATCGCTTGGCGATTGGTCTCCGCAACACTGGATAACTCGACCACTGTAGCGGCAATACTATCCGCCCGCTCAATGACATGCCCGACCATGGTACTGAGCGACTGGCACACGTTATTCATATCATTAATCAACATACCGGTTTCATCTTTTGATTTAACTGGGCTAAATTGATTAAAATTACCTTTCGCCATTTCTTTTGCCATGTTGCAAGCCTCGGTCATACCTTTGACCAAATAACGGCTTAAAATAATACCCAGTAGCAAGCCGATAACAATCGAAGCCACGGAAATCGCTATCATATAGGTCAACGCCTGATGCTCTTCTTGTTTAGTGACACCAACGGCCGATTGCGTGGCCGCCTCTAAATGCGAGAGAAACTGTTCCAAATCATTATCAAACTTAGTCTGCTGCTGCTCTAGGTTGTACACGACAGAACTGAGTTCACCTGCGGCTCGGCCCGCTTTTAATCCATCGAGTACTTCAACAATCAGCTTTTCATAGGCGTGATGATTGGCATTGATTGCTTCAAGCTGTGAGCTAAGCGCAACTAAGCGGGCTTTTACTTTTGGATGAAAAGCATGCTCAATGGAGGTATTTAAGAGTGTGTGGGCGGCTTGCACTTGTTGATTGAAATCTTGAGTGATGTGCCTAATTTCTTTATCGTAATGGGTTAAGGCTTGGATATTTTCCTTCGCTTCAATGCCCGCAATTCGAAACGCTTTTTCTAATAATATGGCCCCTTGGAGCTGCTTAACGGTTACGTCGGTCGCTAACTTAGAAAGTGGAATGTTCTCCTCGGCTATCACATCAATTTCACTCGCCACCAAGGACATTTTATAAATTGCGAACGTAGATACACCAACGAGGCATAATAACATGACAACAACAGTGCCAATTAACTTCTTAGCGATTGATAGGTTTTTTATAAATTGCATATCTCTACCTTATAGAGTAAACAACATTACAATTATTGATATTGGTATAAATAAAAAGTAAGTCTAACAACCCTCACCCATATCGAACCAATATGTTATTCATTTATTAATAGTCACTAACTGAAGATAGCGCAACATAATGCAGTGCAGATATCCTCATTTACAGTAACGCCTGTGTCGTATATCACACGCTCTATACTCGGAAATGCTGAAGGTTGGAGTAAAAATTAGCCACTCAACGTGTTAACAACCGCCGCGTGATTATCGTCAAGAAACGCCTCCCTAATAATTATGTCTATGATAAGCTAGTGCTTTTCATTTTGACGAAGAGCTCACTATGACGATAGAACATTTTGACGATATTTATCATCGAGCATGCCAACGTAAAGGGGGGAAACAGGCACTGGAATCTCTCTTGCAGACGCCTTTATACGACGATGAGATTGCCGAGATTCCTGATGACCGTTGGTTAGCGGCCTTTACCATGAAAGTCTTTCAATGCGGAATTCAGTGGAAAGTGGTGCGTGATAAATGGCCAAATTTTGAATCACTCTTCTTTCAGTTTCGTCTTGAACCCCTGCTCATGCAACCGGAAGAAGCGTGGGAAGAAAAAGCCAACGATCCGGGCATCATTCGTTACTTGCCCAAAGTAATGACCATTCCCGCCAATGCACAAATGATATTTGATATCCGTTTAGAGCACGGCTCATTCGGTGAATGGGTCGCGCAATGGCCAAAAGAGCGTATTGTGGATTTATGGCTGCATTTGAAAAAGCATGGGAAACGCCTTGGTGGAAATACGGGACCTTACGCATTACGACAGATGGGAGTCGATACCTTTCTAATGACGTACGATGTCGAAGCCTACTTACGCGCGACTAAGATTGTCGATAGTGGGAAAGACACTAAGCGTGCTTTATATGCGGCGAACGATGCTTTTAACCAATGGCATGCCGAATCTGGTCGCAGTTTTACCGAGATCAGTCAAATCATCGCTTATTCCAGTGGCGATCTGCGCTAGCGTTTATATCATAGGTCAGCCAACCAAGCCCAACGCTAGACAAAAAAACGCCGCTTCTCGACATATTCCGAGAAGCGGCGTTATTACTGTCGTTGTGGAGCAATTACAGTAAATTGACGCAATCTTGTGCAATAACGAGCTCTTCATTAGTCGGAATCACCAAAGCAACCGCATTGAACAGTTCCGATTTCGCTATTTGACCTGACTGACCAAAACGAGCGGCTTCATTGCCCTGCTTATCTTCGACAAAACCAAATACTTTTAAATCATTCAATACGGCACTGCGTACAGGTAACGAGTTTTCACCAATACCACCAGTGAACACAATGGCATCCAATCCTTCACCAACAGCGACAAGGTAAGAAGCAATGTACTTAGCAACACGGTAGGTAAACACCTCAAAAGCAAGTTGAGCGTCTTTATCACCTTGCTCCATCGCTTCAATCAAGCCTCGCATATCACTGGTCTTATTAGACAATCCCAGTAAGCCTGACTTTTTGTTCAAGGTGTTAAAAATCGTGTCGTGATCCCAACCTTTCCGAATAAGGAATTCAATCACACTCGGATCAAGATCACCACAGCGTGTGCCCATCGCCAAGCCAGCAAGTGGGGTTAGCCCCATACTGGTATCAACACATTCGCCATTTTTTATGGCACTGACCGAGGCACCATTGCCTAAATGCACGGTGATAAAATTACACTCAGTCGGCGCTTTACCTAATGTTTTGGCTGCTTCACGGCTGACAAAGTAATGGCTGGTACCATGAGCGCCATAACGACGGACTCGATAATCGTCATAGATTTTTTTCGGTAAGGCGTACATAAACGCTTTAGCTGGCATCGTTTGGTGAAAAGCAGTATCAAACGTTGCAAACTGTGGCAGTGATGGGAACACTTCCATCGCGGCACGCATCCCGTAGCCATTGGCTTTGTTATGCAATGGCGCCAATTCCGCCAAGTTTTCGACTTCTTTTATAATCTCGTCAGTGACACGCACACTGCCTTTAAATGATTCTCCCCCGGCAACCACACGGTGACCAATGGCAACAAATTTATCACTGAGGTGCAATGCATCCAATAGCTTCACGATACGCGTAAAAGCATACTGATGATGATCGCCGCCTGCTGGAATCACTTCCTCTGTTTTTTCCCCGTTATATTTCCAACTGATTACTGCTTCTGGTAGACCGAAACATTCACCGAGACCACTAATTACTGCGTCGCCTGTTTCTGGGTCGATGACAGCAAATTTCAGCGAAGAGCTACCAGAGTTGATAACCAACACGTAAGAATTTGACATGGTGCTATATCCTATATTCTGAGCCGGGGGTATGAAGCTT
>JBQGON010000064.1:0-17682 GCA_052087065.1 Vibrio sp.
CCTCAGAGACAAAATATAAGCGCTGGATAAAAGAAGGCCGAGGTAATGGCTGCGGCTCTGATTATCTTCCTTGGATAACGGTTCGTGATGTCCCATCCGATGGCCGTTCTCATCGTGTCTTTGGTCATAAAAGCCAGCGTACTCATCATTTGCTATCCGATTTAGAACTTGCCGTATTTTTAACTCTTGAATGGAATTCCCAAACAACCGATATTCGCGAGCAGTTCCCACTTAGGCGCGAAGAAACGCTTGATATTGCGCTTGATAGTGGAATTAAACACCCAGCCGAAGCCGGTGTAAAAACGTACATGTCATCCGATTTTTTGGTTGATGGCTTGGATTGCCAACTTCCACAGTATGTCATTCAAGCCAAGTATACTGATTTTTTAAATGATCCCCGTGTTATTGAAAAACTGGAAATTGAACGCCGTTATTGGTTACTGAAAAAGGTTCCTTGGTTTCTGGTCTCTGAAAACGATATATCCCCAACCCTTGTCCAGAATATTAGCTGGATATACCCGGCTGAGCAGGATGAGATTGATGATGAAGTCTTGTTAGACAGGACTGCATACTATAGTGATCTTTTTCAGCAAAATCCTAATAAAACGGTTACTGATATCTGCAAGTTGACTGATCGTATTTACAATCAGACTGATGGTTCTTCTATTTATGAAATCAGGCAATTACTGGCTAATCGCTGTTTCTACTTTGATATGTTGTCCCAACCATTCCATTTGCTAAAAGGTAAGGATTTCATTGCTGAAAACATGGGGAATTTAATAGGAGCTCGTCATGTTTCGAATCAATGAGGTTCTGGAGTTTGAGAAGGAGCGATTCCGGATTTTGAGCCGATTCGGAGACAATTTTGTTTGGATATCGATCGATAATAAAAGCGCCTTCCCCAGCATTATTGACTTATATTCGCTGGATTTGGCGATTCAAGATGAATCGTTACACCGAGTCGAAGACCCCTATTCCTATTTGATCATGCTCTCGCCTGAAGATGATAGTACAGCTCAAGTAAAACGAGATCAAAACTATAAATTGATAAGCCCTATCATCCATCTTGAAGAATACTATCAGCCGAAACAACGCGCTAAAGCCATTGATCTGGTCATGGCTAATCACAAAACAACCAAACAAACATTGTATCGCCTAATTCGCCAATACTGGCAGCGGGGGCAGATTGTAAACGCGCTTCTTCCCGATTACAAAAATTCCGGCGCAAAAGGCAAAAAGCGAATACCGGGAGAGGTAAAATTGGGGCGACCCAGAAAGTATAACCCAGGCTCTGGTGTCAATGTGGACGAATTCATCGAAAAGCTATTCAGGATTGCTATTCAGAAGTATTTGTTAACTGAAAAAGGATATTCATTTCCCTACGCACACCGGCGTTTTAAAGATATGTATGAAACCTATTTTCCTGATGTGCACGAGGCAGAAATTCCAACCAATTGGCAGATGAAGCACTTCTATCAGCGTGAATACACCCAGGTAGAAAAAATCAAAAATCGGGCAAATAAAAATTCCTATAACAAGGATATTCGACCGTTGACCGGAACGGCAACTATGCATGCTTTAGGGCCGGGATCCCGCTTTGAAATTGATGCGACCATCGCAGATATTTACGTGGTTTCCGATGTGAACCGAAGCTGGATTGTTGGGCGTCCGGTTGTTTATATCGTTATCGACGTATTCAGTCGTCTGATAGTCGGATGTTACATTGGTTTTGAGAATCCATCTTATGTAGCTGCTATGCTGGCTTTACAAGTTGCTATGACTGATAAGGTCGAGCTATGTCGTCAATATGGGATAGAAATCGAATCTCAAGATTGGCCCGCTATCGGATTTCCAGATGCTATTTTGGCAGACAGAGGTGAATTACTGGGCTATCAGATAGAAAATCTCGAAAAAAGTTTCTCGGTGCGAATTGAAAATACGCCTCCGTTTCGAGGCGACGCCAAGGGAATTGTTGAGCGCAATTTCAAGACGTTGCAAGCAGATTTTACTCCATTTGCTCCTGGTGTCGTGACGGGAACAATCGTAAAAAAACGTGGTGTCGCCATTTCTTAAAGTCTTTGGAGAGGGAGAATGGAAAGTCAAAAAACACGGAAACGAAAAGCGCAGAACATGGCGTAAACGGCATCTTGCTGTAGATGTAGATACGCATGAAGTCATCAGTGCTGAAGTGAGCTTGGTTAATGTCGGTGATAGTGAAGTGCTTCCGGCGCTGCTTAATCCATTACGAAGAAAAATAGGTTCAGTCTCTGGCGATGGTGCATACGATACGAAGGGTTGCCATAACGTGTTACAAAGAAAAGGCATTACTCCGTTAATACCGCCACGTAAAAATGCTAGCTTCTGGGATGATGGACACCCAAGAAACGAAGCAGTAAAAGCGTTAAAAAGTGATACGTTGGCTCAATGGAAAATTAACTCTGGTTATCACGACCGTTCTCTATCTGAAACGGCAATGTCACGATACAAAGGGCTAACGAGTGGCCAATTGAGCTTAAGGAATTATAATGCTCAAGTAGGTGAAGCGCTTGCCAATGTCAAAGCCATGAACAAAGTAATAGGACTAGGTATGCCAGTTCGAAACTAATGCTGATAGAACGTAGGCAAGATATGCCCTTCACCTGATTTGTTCAACAACGCCATGCGACATTACCAAAAGTTGCAGGCTCACTCGTATCCAGAATTACGGATAATTTTCAGATATTGAAACCTGCATCTTCAAGTTGAATAGGTATAGCCATTGAGAATTGGTCAAAATCACTATTTAATGATAATAAATTCATATAAACTGATTACTTATTCATATCAAGGAAGAGGACTATGTCACACATACACGATACTATTGTTGCGTTACAACACAGTAGCCCGGCTCAAAAAGAGTTTTACCAAGCCGTAGAAGAAGTATTAACTTCTCTCGCTCCAGTCATAGAAAGCAATAATAAATATAAAGAACAAGCGATTATCCAAAGAATCGTAGAACCAGAACGTCAAATCATGTTTCGAGTTCCTTGGGTCGATGACGCAGGGAATGTGCAAGTAAACAAAGGCTACCGCGTCGAGTTTAACTCCGCGTTAGGTCCATACAAAGGCGGACTGAGGTTCCATCATTCAGTGAACGCGAGCATCATAAAGTTCCTCGGTTTTGAACAGATTTTTAAAAACGCGCTTACTGGCCTTCCAATTGGTGGCGGAAAAGGCGGTTCAAATTTCGATCCTAAAGGAAAATCTGACGGTGAAATCATGCGATTTTGCCAATCATTTATGAACGAGTTATACCGCCACATTGGTCCCGTTACCGATGTTCCTGCTGGCGATATCGGCGTCGGTGCGCGTGAAATTGGTTATATGTTTGGTCAATATAAACGATTGACGGGCCGCTACGAAGGAGTACTTACAGGCAAGAGCCTTCTTTGGGGGGGCTCACTTGTTAGAAAAGAAGCAACGGGATACGGAACCGTATATTTTGCGGAATGCATGCTCAATGACCGTAATGATTCACTAAAAGGCAAAACTTGCCTCGTTTCTGGCGCAGGTAACGTCGCTATCTATGCAATTGAAAAGCTATACCACATGGGAGCAACCCCAGTAACATGCAGCGATTCTAGAGGCACGATTTATCATGAACACGGTATTGATCTGCAGCTCCTCAAGCAACTAAAAGAAGTGAAAAGAGCAAGTTTAGAAGAGTATTTAGACACTTACGCTGAAGCAGAGTATACGCCGTTGGGTGACTATCCTAATGAAGGGCATGCTGTATGGCGATATCAAGCTGACGCCGCATTCCCTTGCGCGACCCAAAATGAACTGACGTCAAACGATGCTCTTGCTCTTATCGATAATGGGTGTGTTTTGATTAGTGAAGGCGCAAACATGCCAACCACTCGTGATGCGGCCAATATCATCGTGGATTCCGAAATAGCTTATGGGCCAGCGAAAGCAGCCAATGCAGGCGGCGTTGCAACCAGTCAGCTTGAAATGGCACAAAATGCCAGCATGCAAAACTGGACCTTCGAGCAAGTCGATAGCCAGTTGCAGACCATCATGAAAAACATCTTTATTAATGCAAACGAAACCAGTCGAGAGTTTGGTCAACCTGGTAATTTAGTTTTAGGCGCAAACATTGCCGGCTTTAGAAGAGTCGCTGATGCGATGATCGAGCAAGGCATCGTTTAGTTCACAATAGCCAGCAGCCGGACTGCTGGCTTAACACTATTCGGCGATACACTGCGCTTTGACAAAGAGCTTCATTTAATCTGCAATAAGCGTCGTCACTTCAGTTTTAACCGAATTGGCGATAAAACAATTCTCATGAGCCATGTGGTGCATTTTTTCTAATTGAGATCGTGTCGGTTGATTATCACCAGCAAATGTTATCTTAGGGTTTAGTGGGCTTTGATGCGTAATTCAGACGAGAAACCAAACCTCCTAAAGTTGAGCAACTTTTATACAATATACGGAGTTTCAGGCATACCAAGCCCTGTAAGTTTGTTCAGTGCTTTGATCATGGCGTAAGTCTCGCCAACCTGAGCGTTGTAGTTTCTCAGGCTTAATTTTCCACCTAACAACTGTTTCACCCGATACATTGCTGTCTCTGATAGCGAGCGCTTATGATAGCCATACCGCTTTTTCCATTTCTTGTTGGAGCCGTAGAGCTTCTGACAACCTACTGCTAAATTGCGAGGGTGTCCTTGTTCCCAGAAGGTAGCCCCTTCTCGTGGCGGGATAAGCGGAACCGCTCGCTTGAACCGTATAGCATCATGGCAATTCCTTGTGTCATAAGTGCCATCGCCTGATATCTCAATGATTTTACGACGTGTCTGCTTGAGTAAGTTGGGGAGCACTTCGGCATCAGTTACGTTAGATAAGCTCAGCTCTGCTGCGACTATTTCGTGGGTGCTTGTATCTACCGCGATATGCAGCTTACGCCAGACTCTTCGCTTCCCATCAGTTCCATGCTTCTTGACCTTCCATTCACCTTCGCCATAAACCTTGAGGCCAGTGGCATCAATAGCCAGGTGTTGGATAGCGCCTCGTGATGAGGCTTTGAAATTAATCTCTACATCCTTAGCTCGGCGACTGATGCAAGTATAGTGGGGACAAACCAATGGGACGTTCGCCAATCTAAAAACAGAGTCGATAAAGCCTTGTAGCGCCCTTAAAGGTAAGGAAAAAATGCGCTTTACCATGAGAGCAGTCGTGATAGCGAGATCACTAAACAATCTTGGTCTACCACGTTTATCCTGTTTAGATTGTTTCCACTCAGATATGGCCTCTTCGTCAATCCAAAACGTGAGTGAACCTCTGTTGATCAAGGAGTTATTGTACTTGCACCAGTTAGTGGTTTTGTAGCGAGGCTTCGGCATGTAATCAAAGTCAGTGAATGAATGTCCCTGATCTGATCTGATCGTAAGATTCTGATTTAGTTCATTCGATTTCCGCAACAAAGCCAAGTCACAGTATAAAGTTTGCAGTAAGTTCCTCATTACTGGGGAAAGATCATTCTCTGCATCTTCAAGAGCTATCGGTAAATGACTTCGCAAAGCTTTAATAGACAAAGGGAAAACCACTCCGTATTCAGCGGTGAGCCCTCTGATCTGGTTCGACAAGGCAGTTCTGTTCTCCACCAAGCGTTTACGGACACTGCGTATTGCTTTGAGGTCTTGTTGCTCAACAGACTTAACAGGAACAAAATGAATATCAGGCCTAGAAAATGCTTCGCAAATTGCTCTCGCATCATTCGCATCGTTCTTTTGTCGCCCAACAAATGGCTTTACGTGCTGAGCTGGGATAAGAGCTACGCTATGTCCAAGCTCTTGAAATATTCTACCCCAATGATGCGAAGTTGCGCATGATTCCATCGCAATAGCCGTTTTCTCTGGTAATTGACGGACTGTATCAAGAAGCTTGTCACGCTTTACCTTTCGGTTTGACAAGATTTGTCCATCAGAACTCAACACGCATACTTGAAAGAGGTTTTTGGCTATATCGATACCGACAACTTTAATAGACATGATGATTACTCCTGCTCTTACTGGTTGCACCATTAGTTTGGTACAACGGTGCTAGAAGGGAGGTGCGTCCATCACATCAAAGCCTTCAGTTGGTGAAAGCCAATTCCTGAGACCTGAGATCAGAATTTATTCTACATATCTAAAAGCGAATGATGAAACGCCTTTTGCTGATAATAAGGACAGTCAACTGAGCTTTATCCTTGATTTCTCCCGTACTAATTTGTACCAGCTAAAAACGTTATAAGTCGAGTGAGTTTTACATACTTAAAGTAATTCGTGTTTAACTAAATTAAGTAGAAACTCTAACGAGCTTTTGTCCAGAAACGTGTTACTGATCACCAAGCGATTCTGTCGTACTACTAAATCAAAATTGTCAGATCGTGTCTAAATGACTATGTGATTCTTAACTAGCTCAGTGACTTTTTCTAGGGCTTCTTTGCGCTCTTCCAAGTAATCATATCGATCATAGATACCTTCAACACCTTTCAGCTTGTGATTTAGACAGCGCTCCGCGATATGGCTAGGAACTTTTACTGAAGCGAGTAGGCTACGGCATGTGCGGCGTAGATCGTGAACCGCAAAGTGTCTGATGTTTCCACTCTAGCTGGGGGCTAAAACATAGCCCCAAATATTTATAAATACTTTACCCTGTTTAAATGTTTCCCGTACCCCAAGCCGTACCCAGATTGATTTTTGTTGAATTTACAACCCGTCAAATACCTTATTTAATGAGCTCTAGTAGCACACCCGCTTCCATGTGGTGGGTATATGGGAACTGATCAAATAAAGCAAAACGAGTAATCTTGTGCGTTTTGCTCAGCACATCGAGGTTTTCTTTTAATGTGTCTGGGTTACAAGAAATATACATGATGCGTTCGTAGCCTTGCACCATTTTACAGGTATCAATATCCATACCCGAACGTGGTGGATCAACAAAGATGGTATTGCAGTTATAGCTTTGCAGATCGATCCCTGCGGCATTTAGGCGGCGAAACTCGCGTTTGCCTTCCATTGCTTCGGTAAAATCTTCGGCCGACATACGAATGATTTGTACATTATCAATTTTGTTCGCGGCAATGTTGTATTGCGCCGATTGCACGGACGGTTTGGCTAGCTCTGTCGCTAAAACACGCTCGAAGTTTTGTGCCAACGCCAGCGAAAAGTTACCGTTACCACAGTACAGTTCTAATAAATCTCCTTGGCTGCCTTGGGTGCAATCCACCGCCCATTCCAACATTTTCTCGGCAACTGGCCCATTTGGTTGGGTAAAACTGTTTTCAACTTGCTGATAAATATATGGCTGACCATGTACATTCAATGTTTCGACAACGTAATCACGATCAAGGACGATTTTCATTTTACGCGCTCGGCCGATCAAGTTGATATTGTAACCTTCTTCAATCAAAGTGGTTTTGAGGGCTTTGGCCGCCTCTGTCCATGTGTCATCTAGCTGGCGGTGGTACAAGAGAGAGACCAAAATCTCACCGCTCATCGTCGAGAGGAAGTCGACTTGGAACAGCTTGCGGCGTAATGCGTCATTCCCTTTTAGTGCTTCTACCAAGCGTGGCATTAGCTGATTGATGAGCTGGCTTGCGACTGGGAATTGGTCCACACGATACTTTTCGCGGGTTTCTTGGTTGAACATGATGTAGTACATATCATCACCTTCATGCCATACACGAAATTCTGCACGCATACGATAATGTTGCTCTGGAGATTCAAACACTTCGAGTTCAGGAACGCCATAGGGCGCAAAAATCTCGGTTAAGCGTGAGATTTTTCCTGCAAGTTGTTCTGCGTATTGGTGAGGATTGACATCAAAAGTCGCCATTCGTAGTGCCTTTATCGGGTGCATTTCATGTAAGAGCGCAGATTCTATTCAATCACACTGAGTTGTCCAGTGTTTGTCTGATTATTTACGGTAACTTCCGCAGCATGGGGCGCGGCCCATGACTGAACCATACGTTCATTGAGAGGAGGAATATTACCATAAATAAAGTCGGTGTGATGACTGTCTGTGTGATCAACAAAACGCAACCAAGCGTGAGTTGGTAGCAGTGGTTGGCATTTCTAATCGGTGAGGCTTGTTGGTTCTATTGTGTGAAGTTGGGCATTTATGACTATTGATTTTATGCTAATGCCGACCTCTCTCTCCCTGTCTAAATCCTGATCACTTACGTTACCTGCACAAAGTTGGAGCGGTACGCACAATGATAGTGCTATTAATAGCAGTGAATTCGCTCCAAATACGTCTTTTCTTTTACCCTGCTTTGGTATTCCAATGGAGTGACATTGACGAGTTTTTTAAACTCCCGCAGAAAATGAGGTTGGTCGCTAAATCCTAAATCTGTCGCCAGATTTGAAAATTTCAGCTTATCACTATGATTTATGCCATAAACTGCTGATTGACAACGAATTGCTCTGATAAATCCTTTTGGTGTTAGGCCAATCTCATTTTTGAATAGGCGTTGCAGTGTTCGGCTGGTGTAGCCTGAAAAACGCTCTAAATCCTGAACTTGAATATTGCCTTTGTGTAGACAGATTTTTGCTACGATTTGCTGAGTCACATTGATGGAGGATCGCTGGTTTTTTGTCTTGAGAAATTCGCTGACGACTTCGACTTGTTTGGTGAAATCTTTGGTGGCTAACACATAGTCAATCAACTGATTGGCATGTGGCATAACATCTTGTAAGCAATATTCTTTATTGATTAATTCACTGGCGGAAGCGTGTAAAAAATCAGGCTTAACCCCGGGAATAAAACGCACCCCAAAATAGCAATGACCACGCTCAAAAAGGAACGAGGATGCCTCGAGTCGTGTACCGCAGACTAACGCGCCCGCGTCATCAGCATCACAGTCAAAGACAATGTCTATACACCCATCAGGGATGGCGGTGGACGGACAATTTGTACTTCCAGCCTTAAAACTATAGAAGTGTGATACCTCAGGGGTATTGGTGGGCAGGTGGGTACGAAATTGCTCTGAACTTAGGACAAACCAAGGTTGTTTTGAGTGAATTCCCGCAATGTTAAACATCATTGATGTCGTCGTCATGCGCCTCTCCCTATTGCTCTGCGTTAAACCAGTTAGTAAGCATATAAAGCAAGCAAGGTGCCATATTGTTGAGGGCGGCTTTTCGAGAGGGAATGTCGCAAAAATTCAATACACCGCGTACATCACTCCATAATATCGAGAGTAAGGGCTTAGGCAGGAAACGTTCTAAGTTATCTTTCCTCGCTCAAAGAAGAGCGAGCAATTGTCTTAATCAACAAACTATATGGATATAGGTGGCGTTATGTCAGACAGCACTCACATTGATTTTATATACCTTTCAGAACAAGACATGATTAAAGCGGGCGTCACTAATATGCCTGACTGTGTTGATACGATGGAGGAGATGTTTGCGCTTCTTCATCAAGGTGATTACCGAATGGCGGGCGCCAATAACGACTCACACGGCGCCATGGTTACCTTTCCCGATGAATCTCCTTTCCCAAGCATGCCAAAACCAACCGCCGATCGACGTCTGATGGCGATGCCGGCTTACCTCGGTGGAGATTTTCAAACCTGTGGCGTGAAATGGTATGGCTCAAACATCGCGAACCGAGAGCGAGGTCTTCCGCGTTCTATTCTGATGTTTATTCTCAATGATATTGAAACTAGTGCACCACTGGCTTACATGTCGGCAAACTTATTGTCTGCTTATCGTACCGGTGCCGTTCCGGGAGTCGGTGCCCGTTATCTGGCACGTAAAGATGCCAAAGTGATCGGTCTACTCGGTCCTGGCGTTATGGGCAAAACCACCGTTGCCGCGTTTATCTGTGCGTGCCCGCAAGTCAATACCATCAAAATTAAAGGTCGAGGCAAAAAAAGTTTAGATAGCTTTATGACATGGTTGGCGGCTTCGTACCCGCAAATTACCGATGTACAGGTGGTTGATACAGTCGAAGAGGTGGTTCGCGGCTCGGATCTGGTTAGCTACTGTAATTCCGGTGAAACCGGGGATCCATCGACTTACCCAGAAGTGAAGCGAGAATGGGTAAAACCGGGTGCTTTCTTAGCCATGCCTGCTAGCTGCCGCTTAGATGAAGGTATGGAAAAAGAAGATATACGTAAGGTTCTTGATAATAAAGGACTCTATCAGGCGTGGTTTGAAGAAGTTCCAAAACCTACACACACCATTATCCCTTTGGTTGGTATGCGTTTTATGGACATGCTCGATGCCGGTGAGTTAGCCGCCAGTGCATTGGAAGACTTGGGGGATATTGTGGCAGGAGCAACGCCAGGGAGACAAAGTGATGACGAAATTATTGTGATGTCGGTGGGCGGAATGCCAGTAGAAGACGTGGCGTGGGCAACCAAAATTTACCGTAATGCTGTCGAAAAAGACATCGGTGTCTCGCTGAATTTGTGGGATGAACCAGTACTTAGCTAAACCCACGTATATCAATAATCAGAATGGAATAAGACTGATGGCAAAAATTATTAAAGTGAAAACGGGATCCAAATTCGAAGAGATAGGCAGCTACTCACGTGTTGTGGCGGTTGATGATTGGATCTTTGTTTCGAATACCGCAGGCAGAAACCCAGAAACCAATGAAATGCCGGACGACGTTTTTGCTCAAACTGATCAGGTGTTTATCAACATTGAACGTGCATTGGCGGCGGTGGATGCGTGTTTAGCGGATGTCGTGACCTCGAAGGTGTTTATTCAAAACCCTGCGGATGTCAGTGCGGTGATGGAGCATATCGGCAGTAAGTTTAAAGGTATTGATCCAACCACGACGGTCACGTGTCCTCCTCTGGGGTCGACACTCTACAAAGTTGAGTTAGAAGTGACCGCATACCGAGGCGCCTCTTGTGGTGATGTTGAGAAAGTTGTCATTGCTTAGTCAGATAAACTTGGAAGATACCTATGATTAAAACACTCGAATTCGTCGATACGCCGAACGAGCAGCCAGCGCGGACCAGCGTAGTGATTATCGGTGGCGGCATCGTCGGGATTAATGCCGCGCTGACTCTGGCAGAGAGAAACATCCCGGTAGTTGTCATTGAAAAAGGTTTTGTTGGCGCAGAACAATCTTCTCGTAATTTGGGGTGGATACGTAAAACCAATCGTCATGCAGAGGATATACCACTGGCGCTCGCATCTGATGAGTTATGGGCAGGGATGTCAAAAAGAATTAACCGTGATGTGGATTATAAGCAAAGCGGCATTCTATTTCTTGCAGATAGCGCCAAGCAGATGGGCGCTTATGAAGCATGGTTAGACTCTGTCAAGTCACTGGGGCTTGATTCCAAGTTACTGAGTACGGAAGAAATCAAAACGAAGGTTCCAGGAGGAGAAGGCCAGTGGGTGGGGGCATTTACACCGCCTCCGATGGCAAAGCGGAACCATCAATTGCAACCAGTGCAATGGCGAAAGCCGCGATAGAAAAAGGCGCGATCATTATCCAGAACTGTGCGGTGCGTAATCTGTCCTTATCGGGAGGCAAGGTGAGCGGCGTTGTCACTGAAAAAGGCGAAATACTATGCGAACAAGTTCTCCTTGCTGGTGGAGCTTGGTCGAAAGCTTTTTTGAGTCACCACGGTGTGTCTTTACCTTCACTGCCTTTGATTTGCTCTGTACTGCGTTCAAAACCGATGGATGGTCCCACCGACATTGCCGTCGCAGGGCCTAACTTTTCGTTCCGTAAGCACTTAGATGGTGGCTTTGTGATTATGCAGCGTGGCGCGATTGAAGCTCGTCTCACGCTGGATCATTTCCTCATTGGCCATCGCTATTTAGGTCAATTGAAACATCAACGTGACGCATTAAGAATTTCGTTGGGCCGACCTTTTATTGATGATCTGAAAGTCTCCAAACGCTGGTCACGCAATAAGTCGTCAATGTTTGAAGAGATACGAGTGATGAACCCTAGTTATAATAAGGGGTTAAATCAAGAAGCACTGAGTAATCTGCGTGACGCTTGGCCTAGTTTTCGAGAGGCCGAAATAGCGGAAGAGTGGGGAGGGCTGATTGATATCACTCCGGATTCTAAACCAGTCATCGATCGCATTGATGCCATTCCAGGGTTAACCATTGCGACCGGTTTTTCTGGTCATGGGTTTGGTACTGGACCCGCAGCAGGAACGCTAGCGGCCGATCTAGTGAGTGGCACGACGCCGCTCATCAATCCAGACCCGTATAAGTTCTCGCGCTGGTAATGGGTCATTTTGATTAACGTAATCTAAGGAATAGAGATATGAACGGATTAGTCGATTCTAAAAACATTCATATAGCTGAAGGATCAGCGGTTAAGCGTCAAAAGTTAAAAATTGGCCTTTTGACAATGATGGCGATATGTATTGGTCTGGTTATTGTTCAGGGCTCAATGATTTCGGCAACGCAGGGAATTGGTCTTGGCGGAATGGCGTTTATTGCGGCCATGATAACCGCCTTTATTTTGGCCCAGTTTAATGCCATGAGTTTTGCGGAGTTATCCCTGATGTTTCCGCAGGAAGGCTCGCTGGCTATGTACACACAAAAGGCATTAGGACATTTTCCTGCGATTGTTGCGGTATTTGCTGGGTATGTGGTGGTCGCTGTTTTGGCGCTGCCTGTCGAGTTGTTCTTAGTCGATGCCATGCTGGGTCAACTCTTGCCTAATATGTTGCCTGAGAAGATCGTGCCTTTAACGATTCTGCTTCTGTTAAGTCTTACCAATTTGGTCGGCGCGGACGTTTTTGCCCGAGTTCAAAACCTACTGGCGTTTATTTTAGTGGTCGCTCTTATCTTGGTGGGGCTGTGCGCCATCACGGGGGTAACTGAGCCTCATCCTCATCTGACGGGGGCCACCGTAGATTGGAGTTTTGGCGGGGTGATTGATGGTAGCTTTATTGGCTTAGTCGCGCTCGCCATGTGGCTTATGGTGGGGGTAGAGTTTATTTGTCCGATGATAACTGAGGTGAAAAATCCCGTTAAGAATATCCCTCGCGCTATGCATCTTTCATTGTTGATTATTTTCGCTATCTTTCTTGCCTTTGCTTACGGTGCAAGCCTTTACCTCAACGTTGATGACTTGGTTGGGTCACCAATCCCGTACCTAAATTATATTAATGCGGTGTTCGGACCTTCTGGGCTGGTGATTGCGACAGTGATGGCTCTGGCTGCGACCTGCAGCACCGTGAATACTATTTTGGCGTCCATCCCAAGAATGCTACATGGCATGGCAATGCAAGATCAGGTATTCCCTCAGTTTAAAGCGCTGAACCGTTTTGATGCGCCATGGGTGGGTATCGTTGTGATGGCGGTGTGTACTTCCATTCCATTCTTGTTTCTCAATATGGATTCATTGTTGGTGTTAGTGATTGCCGCTACCACAAGTTGGCTACTGGCCTATATAGTGGCACATATCAATGTCATCGTATTACGTACACGCCTACCGAAACACAAGCGTCCTTATAAAACGCCTTTCTATCCACTCCCACAAATCTTAGGGATTGTCGGTATGGGGTATGTTGCATTTCATAACTCACCATCACCCGAGATGACATCGCTTGTCTACTCCATTACGGGGGGGATTTTGGCTCTGGTAATCGTAATCGGTGCCGTTTGGGTCAAATGTTACATGAAACGAAATTTGTTTGAGCCAGATATCTAAAGTAAACCTCTATAGCGAAACCATCATTCGTTACTCGAAAGTACAGGGCGCTATTCCAGCGCCCTTTCTCTGTCAGAGGCTCGAGCGCCGCGATGGGGGAGTGAAACCATCACATTCAATCATCACATCAACGAAACTGCCCGAATGCTACCTTTCATCCTTCTATCCCGCTTGTAAAAGCTCTGAGTACACACATCGGCTATTTGTCTATGTTGTCTTCCAATGACCGGCATATTGGTTATTATTAATAAACGTAAGCCTATTATATTTTCCAATGGTAATTACGCCGAGGTTTCGTTAACCTCCGCCTGCGGCGTTGTGGCGATAGAGATACCCTCTGTCGGGGCAGGACTAAATTGGCCTGTTTTAAACGTCTAATAGTAATAAAAATGTAGATGACATAATTATTTAGGAATGTTCATGAAGGCGTCTTTTTGGGCTGGTTCGCTAGTCCCGTTATTGTGTGTTGCTATGCCAAGTCATGCTGAATCAGCGCCAATGAAGCTGGATACCGTCGTGGTGACCGCGAACCGCTTTCCGCAGCAAGAGCGTGCGACACTGTCTAGTATGGATGTGATTAGCCGAAGAGACATTGAGCAGTCACAAGCGAAAAGTTTACCCGATGTCTTGCAACGCTTAACCGGAGTGCAAATCTCGCAAAATGGTGGGCGAGGGCAACTGGCGAATCTCTATGTGCGCGGAACAGGACCATCACAAGTGCTAGTGCTGATGGATGGTGTGCGTTTAGCACGTTCAGCCAAGAGTTCAGTCGATTTCAATCAAATACCGCTTAGTTACGTTGATCATATTGAATATGTGCGCGGAGCGAAGGCCTCTCTCTACGGCTCTGAGGCCATCGGTGGCGTCATTAATATCATAACGGTGGCGCGTTCTCGTCAGCAGGCAACCAAAATTAATGTCGGTTTAGGCAGTTTGGATTATAAACAAATTGGCGGCTCGACAGGAATTGCCACTTCTGAGAATGGTCAATTGAATATGGCAGTGAGCCATGAGGCCGATGATGGCTATAACGTTCATCCTGTGCCTGGCATTAATGACGGCGATAAACATGGTTTTAAAAGTAATAATGGTTTAGTGGGATATACCCATGATGTAACCGAACAACTCTCACTGTTTGCTAATGGCCGGTTGTTTAAAAACACCTACCAGTACGACTCTTCGTTTGGCTCGCATAAATATATGGAAGCCGAGAAAGAAGACCAGTCTTGGACGTTGGGGGGAGCATTTAATGGCCTGCAATATCGCTCGTTATTGCAGTTTAATTATCAGCAGCAAAAGCAGTCAGATTATCAACAAAAGTTGGGTAAGGCATCGTCTGGTGCCACCAGAGATCGCGTCACGCAAAGTGTCGCTAAGTGGTCGAATAGTTTTGAAGTACATCAGGGACTCACCGTTGCTGGTGGAGTCGATTGGCGTCAGTCAGGTTACAAAAACTTGCAAATCAATCGCGAGTACACGCGAGATAACACTGCTGTTTATGCACTAGTGACGTCCGACATTGAGCGATTACGCTTACAAGCCAGTGGACGCATTGATGATAACGAAGCGTTTGGTCAAGACGAAACTTACAATATCGCGGCAGGCTATCGCTTTATTCCTGAGTTGGCACTACGAGCCTCATATGGCACTGGCATTAAAGCGCCAAACTTATATCAATTATACGATCCGACATACGGTAATACAGCATTAACACCAGAGGAATCGAAAAGCTATGAATTGGGTGTCTATGGGCGTGTGTATGATCTCGATTGGTCGGTGACTGGCTACGATATCACGATCACCAATTTACTGTGCTATGATCCCGGCACGTATGTGTACAAAAATATTGATGGGCAATCGCATATTAAAGGGGTCGAAGTAGAGGCCAATTTTAGTACTGGGATAGTCGATCATCAGATCAGCGTTGATATTAAATCGCCCAAAGATAAAGATGGCAATCAATTGGTGCGCCGCTCTAGACAAATGTATAAGTGGAATACCACCACTCACTTTGATGATATCGATTGGGTAGTGAGTTATATGTGGTTTAGTCGTCGGCCAACGTCCACTGCTCATGTTGATTTAGCCAGTTACGCCTTAGTGAATACGTCGATTAATTACTACGTGACAAATAAGGTGACGTTGAGTGGGCGCATTGCTAACTTACTTGATAAGGAATATGCCACGGCAGCAGGTTACCCAGCGGCTGAGCGTGCCTACTATATGAGCTATCAATTTTAACGATAACCGCCTTCGGGCGGTTTTTTTATCGTATTTTGACCGTTGCAGCAGAAAAAAGAGCGAGTATTATTAGGGCGTTTTTCTTGTGAGAATATTGTTGTGACAACCCAGCCTAAAGTACTTATTTTCGATTCCGGAGTCGGTGGCCTCTCTGTGTATAAAGCCATTACGGCACGATTACCTCAATTATCGATTGTTTACTCTTTTGATAATGAAGCTTATCCCTATGGCGAGCTAGACCAACACACATTGCTTACTCGAGTCGTGGGTATCGTTCAACAAGCCGTGGTCAACGAGCATATCGACTTAGTGGTCATTGCTTGTAATACCGCCAGTACAATTGTCTTACCAGCCCTGCGAGCCAAATTGCAGATTCCAGTAGTCGGTGTGGTGCCTGCTATTAAACCGGCGTCACTGTTGTCGCACCTTGCTGTGGGGCTGATCGCAACCCCTGCGACTGTTGTCAGGTCTTATACTCAAGAACTGATTCAACACTTTTCTCCTCACAAGCCTGTAGAGCTACTTGGTTCGACTCGATTAGTGGATATGGCGGAAGAAAAGCTGCGCGGACATTCGATTGATTTACATGAGTTAGCACACATCTTATCCCCTCTACGTCATAAAATTGATGTCGCGGTTTTAGGGTGCACACACTTTCCCCTGATCAAAGAGGAAATTCAGGTGGTGTTAGGTAATGAAGTTCAGCTGGTGGATTCTGGAGAAGCGATTGCTAGGCGAGTAGCTCAATTACTATCGTTGAATATGGATGAAGCATACAAAGGTCAGCAGGAAAAGCATCAAATAATGTCCAGTGCCACACCTTGGGGAGAAATGGCACTGAACATGGAACTAAACAAATTAGGATTCGGCGTTATTCAAAATCGTCCGTACCCGATGGATGCTTAGGATCATTCGCCACACGCACTTTTAACGTTCTTTGCATGTAGTCTGCCTCATTTAGCGCGTTGATGGTTTGGTCTGCGCTAGCAGAAGACATCACGACAAAACCAAAACCACGTCTTTTACCTGTCCGTTTATCTTTCATTAAGCGGACGGCAAATACATCGCCATGCTCAGCAAATAAGTCACGAACGTTGGCTTCATTTGCTTTATAAGGCAAGTTACCCACGTATAGCGTGGTGGTAGACATGTTGTCATTAGGTTCATCTTGAGCCGCTGGTGTTTTGGCTGCCCATGTGAACACCAATGCGGTTAATACAACACCAATAAGGAAACTGATCGCTGGCGACACGGAAACCTGAGAAAAAAGGATTGCGCCTATCAGTGCTAAAACTACGGTAATTAAAATATCTTTAGTAAAGTTCATATCGAATACTACTTATTCTGAAGAAAACAATGAGGGAAATATCTACTATTCACAAAATAGATATATGAATAGTACGTACATGCTTGGTATTTTTCCAATGGATTGCTGTGACTCCCTTCAAATGTTCATATTTTATTCGTAATTTATGACTTTGACGGCTTTTTAAGCGAACAAAATTAAAACTCAAAAAAACACTTGTCATAATTTCTAGTCTCCCTATAATGCCGCCTCACCGACACGGAGTAAGACGAATATTACGAAGTGGCTTAGAAAACTAAGTAATCGGGCTTGAGAAAAAAGTTTGAAAAAACTATTGACTCAAAAAGTTTAAAGCGTATTATACGCACCCCTAGCCACGACGCATTAAGCGATACGGTGCTAAGGAAAAGCTCTTTAACAATTTAAACCTATCAATCTGTGTGGGCACTCGTTGATGATAA
>JBQGON010000065.1:0-17253 GCA_052087065.1 Vibrio sp.
ATAATTGTGTACTCATCTGATCATCGCAATTGGCAGTGTTGAGCGGCCGATGTCTAGTGTGATCAGAGATGATGAATGATGGGGAATAGCATACCACTCTCCAGTCCTTAGGAGTAGCGCTTCTCATGACGACGCTAGGCGAGAGATACCAATCTACCCGTTAAATCATTATGCATTACAATGAGTAATAAAATGAGAGGGATATCATTAATTGACCGTAAGAAATGTAACTTTATTACGGTAATGGGCGATTTTTTGCGTGATATAAATAAAATGTGATTCTAGTCACTTTAAAAGTTGTAATAAATTTTCTTGATGGTATATTTATGACCAGCTCGATAGAGTCACGAATTTATTAGATAACGCTTTTATCTAATTGGACGTGTGCGATTGATAATGAGTGATGATCGGCATTAATCGCAAAGGTTTTCTATGAGTGATAGTCATCAGTGTTCACCCCACACTGATGATGTGAACTTTGTAACTCGAACAGAAATGTTCACCCCATTATTGGAATTATGCTATCGCTAGTCTATTCAGGCGATGCTCATTCTCAGCCACCTTTTTTAGGTGGTTTTTTTTTACCCCAATATCGAGCTTCAGGAAGCAAAGAGCGGCTTATGAACTGATCATCTTTTACAAGTGGTTATTTTTTAGGGGATAAAAATATTGTTCAATGAATTGATTTAATTGAAGAAAAAAACAGCATGTTTTCATTTTTTCTTTATAAAGTGTGATATTCCATCAATTCCATCTGGAATTTGTCATTTTATAACTTTATAATCCCGCTCAATCGATTACGCAACCGTTTACTAATTTACCATTTATAGGATCGACAATGCTGGAACGCTTATTTAAGTTACGCGAACATGGAACGACCGTTCGTACCGAAATCATTGCAGGAATGACCACATTCCTCACAATGGCCTATATTATTTTTGTTAACCCGTCATTGCTGGCGCAGACTGGCATGGATCAAGGGGCTGTATTTGTAGCCACTTGTGTCGCTGCCGCGATTGGTTGCTTTATTATGGGGATCTACGCGAACTACCCGATTGCTCAGGCGCCAGGTATGGGCTTGAATGCCTTTTTTACGTTTTCTGTCGTTAATGGGATGGGGTATACTTGGGAAGTAGCGCTAGCCGCGGTTTTCTGTTCTGGTGTGCTGTTCATTCTATTGAGTTTGTTTCGTATCCGTGAGTGGATCATCAATTCCATTCCTATGTCCTTGAGAACGGGGATTGCTGCAGGTATCGGTCTTTTCCTTGCATTTATTGCATTGCAAGGTGCGGGCATCGTGGTTGCTAACCCTGGTACGCTTATCGGACTGGGTGATATGACATCACAGAAATGTTTCTTTGCAGCGATTGGTTTTGTACTAACCGTGGCTTTGGTGCATCGTAATGTAAAAGGTGCGGTGATGATTTCTATTCTCGCTGTTACCGCACTCGGCATTGTTTTCGGTGATGTTCAATGGCATGGCGTGATGGATATGCCACCGTCAGTCGCTCCCACTTTCATGCAACTCGATTTTAGTGGTGTATTCCAAGTCGGCATGATTTCTGTCGTGTTTGCTTTCTTGTTTGTCGATCTTTTTGATACTGCAGGCACACTAGTGGGTGTGGCCAGTAAAGCTGGCTTGATCAAAGAAGATGGAAAACTCCCACGTTTAAATCGTGCATTACTCGCTGATTCTACCGCGACCTCGATTGGTGCGTTGCTGGGGACATCGAATACGACGTCTTATGTTGAAAGCACATCTGGCGTGGCTGCAGGAGGTCGAACGGGTTTAACGGCCGTTGTTGTTGGTATTTTCTTCCTGCTTGCTTTATTCTTCTCACCATTAGCTGGAATGATCCCTGCCTATGCAACATCAGGTGCTTTACTTTATGTTGCGGTTTTGATGCTATCCGGCCTTGCACATATTGATTGGAATGATATAACAGAAGCGGCTCCAGCCGCGATCACGTGTATCATGATGCCGTTGACTTATTCGATTGCAGAAGGGATTTCTTTTGGTTTCATCGCGTATGCAGTGATTAAATTATTGAGTGGTAAAGGCCGTGATGTATCAGCGAGTGTCTGGCTGATGGCGGTGATTTTTACTATTAAATTTATTGCTGGATAAGCGATACAATACATTTATTATTTAGGTTTAAACAAATGAGCAAAAAATTCGTTATCACTTGGGACAACATGCAATCATACTGCCGCCAGTTATCTGAAATGCAAATGCCTGCAGAACAGTGGAAAGGTATCCTTGGTGTCAGTCGTGGTGGTTTAGTTCCGGCCGCTATTCTCGCTCGTGAATTGGGCATACGCTATGTTGATACGATTTGTATTTCAAGCTATGACCATGATCACCAACGTGATATGAATGTTCTTAAGGCTCCTGAACATGATGGAGAAGGCTTCCTGATTGTTGATGATTTAGTCGATAGTGGTGATACCGCACGTAAAATTCGTGAAATGTATCCGAAAGCGAAATTTGTAACTGTGTGTGCCAAACCTGCTGGTAAAGAGTTAGTGGATGAGTACGTTGTCGATATCCCACAAGATACTTGGATTGAGCAACCATGGGATTTATCTTTGTCGTTTGTTGAGCCTATCAATCGTAAGCAAAAATAATTGACCTGAAACCCCATTTGATTGAGAAATGGCCCTGATTAGGGCCATTTTTTTTGTCATTAATCCGCTCTTTTATTGGGTAGTCTTCAATTTAACGAACAGTCGTCATCATCTTGATCTATGCACATAGACAGAGTCTCTGCTAACGCGATACTCTATTCATCAAGCCCCCGCGACACCACGATTGGAAAGAGATAACCGCAATGTCGGAAGAGAAAAGTAAAAACCTGTCTGAAACCTTGTTTAAAAAACATCAGCAAGCAAAGGAAACCTCAACACTGACGAGTTATTTGCCAAGTAGTCGAGAGTTTCTGAATAATAAACGACAGCAAGAAGGGTTGGCTTGGTATCGAACCATTCCGTGCTTGCAGTGGGCTTGGCAGGGGATCAATATCTTGGAGCAACAAGAAGTCTTAGCTCGTATTGCGGCTTCTAAACACTCGCGTAGTGAAGAGCAGTGGCTAGATACCGTGATGGGATACCATTCTGGAAACTGGGCGTTTGAGTGGAACCGCATGGCGATGCGTCATCAACAAGTGGCCAAAGAGCAAGACGGTGATACAGCTGCTGAGTCTTATTTTAACGCCGCGTTGTGCTACAGCATTGCCGGCTACCCGCATTTAAAAATGGATAACTTGGCCAAGCAATCAGAAAATTTAGCGAATACTGCCTATGAGATGGCGGCCAACCATTCGTCCTACACGATTAAGCGTTTAGAATTTCCTTTCCAAAATAAAAAAATCGTCGGACATTTGCATTTAGCCAATACCGATTCTCCCAAACCCGTGGTCATTGTTAGCGCTGGTCTCGATAGTTTACAGACGGATATGTGGCGCTTATTTCGAGATTACCTTGCTAAGCGTGATATCGCGATGCTCACGGTGGATATGCCGGGTATTGGTCACAGCTCTGCTTGGAGTGTGACTGAAAATACCTCGATGCTGCACCAAGAAGTACTCAGTCAACTTGCGCAGTTACCTTGGGTTGATCATCGGCGAGTGGGAGTTGTTGGTTTCCGCTTTGGTGGAAATGCGATGGCTCGCTTAAGTTTTCTAGAACCTGAGCGGATTAAAGCGTGTGTGACCTTAGGGGCGCCGATCCATGATGTGTTTGTGACTCGAGAAAAATTAACGAGAATGCCGAAAATGTACCTAGACATTTTGGCTTCACGAGTTGATAAAAAAGCGATTGATATCAATAGTATGTCAGGGCAGATGATGGCTTGGTCGTTAAAAATTCAAGGCTTTTTATCGAGTCGTCGTACCAAAGTGCCTATTTTAGCGTTAGGGCTCGAAGGGGACGTCATTTCTCCGCTTTCAGATAATCGCTTGTTGGCGCTCTTTAGTCTAGGTGGCAGCGCTAAGCAAATTAAAAGTAAAACTATTTCTCAAGGCTACGAGCAATCCCTCGAAATGGCAATAAAATGGTTGGAAGATGAACTTTATAGATGACATTTTGTTATGAATTCTTTAAAAGTAATAGGTGGCTTTCTAAGCAACCAATTGTTTTATCAATAGTAATTAACTATTGAAACGGAGATATTTATGTCTGAGGTAACGAAGCGCCCTACTCATTATCGTCTACTTGCTGCATTTAAGACCATTGGACCTTATTTGCGTGAAGAATGGTGTCGCGATAACTATTACTGGTTTGATTGTTTAGCCGTATGTGTTGATGATACTAAAGCTCCTGAAAAACGAGAGTTCTGGGGCTGGTGGATGGAGTTTAACTTCAGCGAAGCAGGGTTCACTGCCTCTTATCACGTGGGAAAATACAACGTTGATGGTGACTGGGTGGAAGAAGAACCACCAGAACAAGCCATGAGTGATATTGTACGAACGCAAGAAGACTTCAAAGTGAAACTAGTCGCAAAACTCGAAGAGCGTTTTGGACAAACGATGTCCTATGTTGAGTAAGCGTCTCTTCCGTACGTAACGAGCTCATTCACTTTTCCTCAATAAAAAGGCGCCTTAGGCGCCTTTTTTGCTTGTTTATTTTTGTTTGGATTGCTAAAACATCTCCTCAGAAATGTTCTTACTAGTAGCAATAAAAATCATGACGACGAAGCAAACGAACATCACAAAAAGACATACGATAGTAGTCAAGCTCGGTACCAGTGTTTTGACGGGGGGAACGTTATCACTTGATCGCGCTCACATGGTTGAACTTGTCAGGCAATGTGCTGAATTAAAGAAACAGGGGCATGCGGTTGTTGTCGTTTCTTCTGGGGCGATTGCGGCGGGTCGTGAGCATCTGGGGTTTCCTACATTACCGAATGCGATGTCGAGTAAACAATTACTTGCGGCGGTGGGGCAAAGCCAGTTGATTGAAGCTTGGGAGCGTTTATTTTCAATCTACGGAATAAAAATCGGACAAATGCTACTGACCCGAGCTGATCTTGACGATCGAGAGCGTTTTCTTAATGCCCGCGATATGATTCATGCTTTAGTTGATCATGATATTGTGCCGATTGTTAATGAGAACGATGCCGTTGCGACCAACGAAATTAAAGTCGGAGACAATGATAACTTGTCTGCATTAGTCGGTATTTTGTGTGATGCCGATAAGTTACTGCTTTTGACCGACCAAAAAGGATTGTTTACTGCAGATCCGCGTAAAGATCCGAGCGCAGAATTGATTAAAGAAGTGAAAACCATCGATGATACCTTGCGCCGTATCGCGGGAGATAGCGGTACAACGTTAGGTACCGGAGGCATGGCCACCAAACTTCAAGCGGCTGACATTGCTCGTCGCTCTGGAATCGAGGTCATTATTGCTGCTGGCCGAGCTCCGAATGTTATCGTTGATTCATTGAGTGAAACCCCGCAAGGCACTCGTTTTTTACCCGTAGAAGCATCGTTAGAAACACGCAAAACCTGGATTCTTGCCGGGCCAGCCCCTTGCGGAACCGTGATGATCGATGCGGGAGCGGTTGATGCCGTTGAGCATAAAGGCAGTAGCTTACTGGCCAAGGGCGTGATTCGCGTTGAAGGGAATTTTGCTCGAGGTGGGGTGGTGCGAATTGAAAATGAGCAACACCAAGAGATTGCTCGTGGTATTGTGGCTTATTCCAGTGTTGATCTGACAAAAATTGCCGGTGAGCACAGTACAAAAATATTTGAGACCTTGGGCTATGATCATGGCTCTGAAGTCATTCACCGCGATAACATGGTCGTGATTCAGGAATAATGGGAGATGAGTGTGGATTTAATCAATATGGGAAAAGCGGCAAAAGATGCGGCTTTTCAATTAGCAGTCACCTCAACTGAACAAAAAAATCGGGCTTTGGCTTTGATTGCTGATGAACTTGAAGCGAATGCCGAGACGATTTTAGCTGCCAACCAGCAAGACATTGAGGCAGGGAAAGCGGCAGGGTTAAGTGATGCGATGCTTGATCGCTTGTGGCTAAACGAAGAGCGCCTAGCTGCCATGGCCAATGATGTGCGCAATGTTATCGTGCTCAATGATCCGGTCGGCAGTGAAGTGGACAGCAAAATATTAGGCAATGGTATGTCTTTAGCGCGTCGCCGCGTGCCGCTTGGTGTGATTGGTGTGATTTACGAAGCTCGTCCTAATGTGACCATTGATATCGCTGCATTGTGTTTAAAAACCGGTAATGCCAGTATTTTGCGTGGTGGCAAAGAAACGTTTGCTTCTAATATGGAATTAGTGAAGGTGATTCAAAGCGCCTTAGAAAAAGCTGAACTCCCTGCCGCGTCAGTACAATATATTGAACAGCCCGATCGTGAGTTGGTTTCACAATTACTTACGCTTGATGAGTATGTCGATATGATTATTCCACGTGGTGGTGCTGGTTTGCATAAAATGTGTAAAGAAAACAGCTCAATTCCTGTCATTATTGGCGGGTTTGGTATCAGTCATATGTTTATCGATGCCACAGCTGATCTTAAACGTTCGCTTGTCGTGGTAGATAATGCAAAGACTCAACGTCCTTCTGCGTGTAACTCACTAGACACGTTATTAATTCATCAATCGGTTGCACAAGATGCCTGCACGCAGCTTATTGCTGCAATGGGCGAGCGAGTCACATTTGTCGCTGATCGCTCGGCATTACCATTACTGCAAGAGGCGCCGAAAATCCGCGCGGCTCAAGAGGGGGATTTTGATACAGAATGGCTAGATTATGTCTTAGGTGTAAAAGTCGTCGCTAATGTACAGGAAGCCATTGAGCATATGCGTGTCCATAACGCCAGTCATTCGGATGCGATTATGACCAATAGCCTCGATAACGCCGAAGCGTTCATTAATTCTGCAGGGTCTGCCGCAGTGTATGTCAACGCATCGACACGTTTTACCGATGGTGCGCAATTTGGATTGGGCGCGGAAGTCGCCGTTTCTACTCAGAAACTGCATGCTCGTGGTCCTATGGGTCTCGAAGAGCTGACCAGTTATAAATGGGTCGGTAAAGCCGATTATCTTGCAAGAAGCTAGGTGTTTTGTGCACACTTGTAGCAAAAAGGGGCGATTGAGCCCCTTTTTCTTTTCTTCCGTTGACAAATTCCGTTAAACTGAAACGGTGTGATATGGAGGTGATATGCATTGTCCTTTTTGTGCTGCGATTGATACAAAAGTTATCGATTCCCGATTAGTGGCTGACGGTCATCAAGTGCGTCGTCGTCGTCAATGTTTGGCGTGCCATGAGCGTTTTACTACGTTTGAAACGGCAGAGTTAGTGATGCCGAGAGTGATTAAAACCAATGGTAATCGCGAACCTTTTAATGAAGAGAAAATGGTCGGCGGATTTCAGCGGGCCCTAGAAAAAAGACCGGTTAGTGCGGATGCGATTGAATTGGCGATTAGTACGATTAAATCGAAATTACGTGCAACAGGGGAACGTGAAGTGCCGAGTAAATTAATCGGTAATTTAGTAATGGAACAACTCAAAGAACTGGATAAAGTCGCGTATATACGTTTCGCGTCAGTGTATCGTAGCTTTGAGGATGTTCGTGAATTTGGTGAAGAAATCGCCAAGTTGGAAGATTAATTCTTAGCTTATGTCAGTGTTTACCTCAGACGATTTTCAAATGATGTCACGCGCGATTGCTTTGGCAAAGCGTGGCATGTATACCACCTCACCGAACCCTAATGTTGGGTGTGTTATTGCTCGTGATGGTACCGTTGTGGGCGAAGGTTATCACGCTAAAGCGGGGGAGCCTCATGCCGAAGTGCACGCCATACGGATGGCGGGTGACAAGGCGAAAGGCGCCACGGCTTATGTTACGTTGGAGCCTTGCTCTCACTACGGGCGGACGCCGCCGTGTGCTGAAGGTCTTATTAATGCCGGAGTCAGTCGGGTCGTGTGTGCCATGACAGATTCCAACCCACAAGTCGCCGGACGTGGTGTTGCCATGCTTGAAAAAGCGGGGATTGATGTCACCGTTGGTTTGCTTGCAGAAGAGGCTCGGGCCTTAAACCCTGCTTTTTTTAAACGCATGGAAACAGGGCTTCCGTTTGTGCAGCTCAAACTCGCCGCTAGCCTCGATGGGCAAACCGCATTAGCCAATGGCGCAAGTCAATGGATTACTTCACCGCAAGCACGGCAAGATGTACAACATTATCGCGCACAAGCCAGTGCCATTTTATCCACGAGTCAAACCGTGATTGCCGATAATGCTTCGCTGAATGTTCGCTGGCACGATCTTCCAGATTATGTCCAATCTGTTTACCCACAAGCGCAGTTACGTCAACCGACGCGGGTCATTCTTGACCGCCAACATCAGCTCACTTCTGGTTTGAAATTATACCAGCAAGCTGGCGATGTTATGACGGTCAGTGAGCATGATGCTGATATTTGTGTAAAAGTGGATGCACATGGGCAGTTATCACTCCCCGATGTCTTGCATTGTTTAGCCAGTGAGCATCAATTAAATCACATTTGGGTTGAGGCTGGTGCAACCTTAGCGCGATCATTATTACAATCTCAATTGGTTGATGAGTTGATCGTGTACCTAGCCCCCAAAATTATGGGCTCAGATGGCCGCGGTTTACTGGGGGCTTTAGGTTTGATGGACATGAATCAGGTGATGCAGTTTTCTATCCGCGATATCCGCCAAGTGGGCAGTGATATACGTGTGGTATTGGCTCCACAACCGATAATCAATGAATAATAAAGAGCAGAATTGATGTTTACGGGAATTGTAGAAGCAGTAGGGCGTGTACGCTCCATCACGCCGAAAGGAGAAGACATCACTATCAAGGTGGATGTTGGAAACTTAGCGATGTCGGACGTTAACTTGGGCGACAGTATTGCGACCAATGGAGTGTGCTTGACCGTTGTTGAGTTTGATAAAAATACCTATAGTGCTGATTTATCGCTAGAAACTTTAAAGAAATCCAGCTTTTCTGAACGGCAAGTTGGCGATCGTGTTAATCTTGAAAAAGCCATGCTACCGACCACCCGTTTCGGTGGTCATATCGTATCTGGACATGTAGATGGCGTTGGCATCATCAGTGAACGTCATTGGGTTGGGCGTTCCATTGAACTATGGGTTCAGACGCCAATTGAACTTATGAAATACGTGGCCGAAAAAGGCTCGATTACAGTAGATGGCATTAGCTTGACAGTGAATGCGTTACGTAAAGATTCCTTCAAACTCACCATCGTCCCTCATACCAGCAGTGAAACAACAATCGATGAGTTCCAAGTTGGGCGTAAGGTGAATTTGGAAGTGGATGTACTCGCGCGTTATATGGAAAGACTGATGACCGCTTCTCATGCACCGGAAACGCCAGAGTCTCGTATCACGATGGAATTTTTGCAACAAAACGGTTTTGCTTAATTACGCTGCATAGGTCAATAAAATAGTCATAGCCTCGATGATATTGAGTCTATAAACGAATAGGAATACCGCATGACAATCAGTGCACCAGAAGAAATTATTGATGATATTCGTCAAGGAAAGATGGTTATTCTCATGGACGATGAAGATCGCGAAAATGAAGGCGATCTTATTATGGCCGCTCAGGATGTCACGCCTGAAGCGATTAACTTTATGGCGACTTACGGGCGAGGCCTTATTTGTCTTACCTTGACACAAGAACGCTGTAAACGTCTCGGCCTTAATCCTATGGTTGAAGATAATGGCGCACAATTCTCGACCGCTTTTACGGTATCGGTTGAGGCCGCGAGAGGTGTGACGACAGGAATTTCTGCAGCAGACCGTGCGACGACAGTATTAGCGGCGGCAGCTGATGATGCTAAAGCGTCTGATTTGGTGCAGCCTGGACATGTGTTTCCGCTTTCTGCGCAAGATGGTGGTGTGCTGGTGCGAGCGGGTCATACGGAAGCGGGCTGTGATTTAGCGCGCTTGGCTGGCAAAGAACCCGCTGCTGTTATTGTTGAAATTTTAAATGATGATGGCTCGATGGCTCGTCGCCCTGATCTCGAAGTGTTTTCGAAAACACATGGCGTGAAGCTCGGCACGATTGCTGATCTGATTGAATACCGCAATAATACTGAAACGACCATTGAACGAGTGGCAAGCTGTCAGCTCCCTACCGAATATGGCGATTTTGAGCTGGTTACTTTCCGAGACGTCATTGATAACCAAGTTCACTATGCCTTGTGTAAAGGCGACATTGCTCAAGGTGCCCCTTTAGTCCGTGTCCATTTACAAGACACTTTCACAGATCTATTGCACAGTAACCGCAACTCAGATCGCAGTTGGCGTTTGGAACAAGCGATGGAGCGTATTGGGCAAGAAGGCGGCGTGTTGGTGATTCTGGGTAAAGAAGAAAGCAGTGATTTGCTGATGAATCGAGTCAAAGCGTTTGAAGCTCAAGACAATGGTGAAGCACCTGCTATGGCGAAGAAGCCTGGGACGTCTCGTCGTGTCGGGGTCGGTTCACAAATTTTGGCCGATTTAGGCGTGACGGATATGCGCCTTCTATCGTCTGAAAATAAAAAATACCACGCGCTTGGCGGCTTTGGATTGAATGTCGTTGAGTATGTGTGCCAGTGATGAATAGTGAGAAGCGCTGCTAATGTTCATTAGTAGCGTGTCGGAATGGATTGGCACAAATACTATTAGATATGGTTCACAGATTTGTGCTAGAATCCGGCGATTCTCACGTGATGATTAGAGTTTAAAGGATAGCTTATGAAAGTGATCGAAGGTGGCTTCCCAGCACCAACTGCGAAAATTGCCATTGTAATTTCTCGTTTTAACAGTTTTATCAATGAAAGTTTACTTTCTGGTGCCATCGATACTTTGAAGCGTCATGGTCAAATCGCTGATGATAACATCACAGTGGTACGTTGCCCTGGTGCAGTCGAGCTTCCTCTTGTCGCTCAACGCGTAGCAAAAACTGGCAAATTCGATGCGATTATCTCATTAGGGACTGTCATTCGTGGTGGTACACCACATTTCGAATATGTTAGCAGTGAGATGAACAAAGGTTTAGCACAAGTTTCCATGGAGTACAGTCTTCCTGTTGCTTTTGGTGTGCTAACTGTAGATACCATTGATCAAGCCATTGAACGCGCAGGAACCAAGGCTGGTAATAAAGGTGCAGAGGCCGCACTAAGCGCACTTGAAATGATTAATGTTCTTTCTGAAATCGATTCCTAATGGGGGCCCGTGTGAAACCAGCCGCACGTCATAATGCACGCCAATTTGCGTTGCAAGCAATATACTCTTGGCAGCTTTCTAACGAAAATGTTGCAACAATTGAAGAGCAATTTTTATCTGGCGGTAAATACGATGACGAAGAACTTCGTGCATCTGAGCCAGCGTTAAGTGCACCAGAAACAGACGTTAAATACTTCCGAGAAGTATTTACGGGTGTGGTGCTAAGCTACAAAGATTTAGACAGCAAATTGCGTCCGTTCGTGTCTCGTCCAATGCAAGATTTGGATCAAATGGAGCTCGCATTATTGCGTTTAGCGATGTTTGAAATGACACGCCGTGAAGATGTGCCTTACAAAGTGGTCATCAATGAAGCTATTGAACTGGCGAAAGTGTTTGCCGCGGAAGATAGCCATAAATTTGTGAATGGTGTGCTTGATAAAGCGGCACCACACGTGCGCATTAAATCGTAAATCACGATACAATGATAAGGTCAGCATTATGCTGGCCTTTTTTATGTGCGCTATATGGCTATAGTGGTGGGTGCAACAAGCAGTGCTAAATTGAATGCGAATGAGGAGTGAGTAATTTATGCCTGGGGAGTTTGATTTCATTGAGGCGTATTTATCTGAGCGGCAGATGTTACGTCAAGATGTCCAATTGGCATTGGGCGATGATTGCGCGATTGTGTGTCCGCCTAGCGACGCTCGTATTGCATTGAGTACTGACACATTGGTTGGCGGTTCTCATTTTCTCCTCTCTGCGCCTCCTGAGTGGGTCGCACATAAGGCATTGGCATCTAACCTTAGTGATTTAGCTGCAATGGGCGCACGCCCTGCGTGGATGTCACTCGCGTTGACCTTACCAGAGCTTGATGAAGCGTGGTTACGGCCCTTTTTCGATGCATTTTTTGCGCTTGCCGATCAATATGGTATTCAGCTCATTGGTGGTGATACGACCAAAGGACCATTAAGTATTTCTTTAACTGTGCAAGGGTTTGTCCCGCAAGATAAAGCGCTATTACGATCAGGTGCTCAGGTGGGAGACTGGATTTATGTCACTGGGAAACTGGGCGATCGCAAAGCGGGCCTTGATGTCATTTTGGATTCGTCTCTACGCTCTAAACCATTTGCCAGTGAGTTGGAAAAACGCCATTTCCTGTCAACGCCACGGGTAGATTTTGCCCAATCGTTATTAGGCGTAGCCTCAGCGGCGATTGATATTTCAGATGGTCTATTAGCTGATTTACAGCACATATTAGCGCGCTCACAGGTCGGGGCTCGGATTGATGTGAGTCAGTTGCCGTATTCAGAGCAAATGGCGGCTTTTGTCGGAGATAGAGAGACGGCGCGTCAGTATGCGCTAACCAGTGGGGAAGAATATGAGTTATGCTTCACTGTTCCTTCGCAACATACCTCGTATGTTGAGCGCGAGTTAGCCATGGATACAGAACTGCATTGTATTGGTCAAATCGCGCCACAAGGCGAACTCACGTTGCATGATGCCGGTCATGCAATTGATTGGCAACTATCCGGCTATGATCATTTTAAGGCGTCAAAATGAACGATCCAAGAAAATCTATTTCTCTTTTAAATCCTTGGCATTTGTGTGCGACAGGCTTCGGTAGCGGATTGTCTCCGGTAATACCCGGTACCATGGGAACGCTTGCCTCCATCCCTTTGTTTTTATTATTTGCGCAGCTTCCCCTGTTCGTTTATTTGGTGATTGTCATTGTGGCGAGTCTCATTGGCGTTAAAATTTGTCAGGTGACGGCTGATGATATGGGCGTGCATGATCATGGTTCTATTGTCTGGGATGAGTTTGCTGGGTTCTGGATAACAATGGCTGTGGTGCCTATTTATGGTCTCTCGGTATGGGATTGGCACTGGATTGTAGCTGGGTTTGTGCTATTTCGTTTTTTTGATATGGTCAAACCATGGCCGATCAGTTGGCTTGATAAATATGTCCATGGCGGATTAGGCATTATGGTCGATGATCTACTGGCCGGCGTATTTTCCGCGATTGCTTTAATCTTTCTAGGTCAGTGGATGGGATGGTAAATTAAGGGGCTGTTTAGCCCCTTAATTTGATGATTGTTTCTTAGTTGGGAGAACGCTCCACAATATTTTCAATTAAGGCTTCACGTAGTTCGACCGCTTCTTGTTCACTTAACCTTCCACCGCCATGACGAGTCAGAATGAATAAATCTTCCGCTCGTTCACCAATGGTCGTGATTTTTGCGCCATGTAAATCCAAATTCAATTCTGAAAATGTCGCGCCTATCGTGGCTAATAATCCTGGGGTATCCAACGCAACCAATTCAATTAACGTCCGTTTTTTACTCTTAGTGGGTAAAAAGTCGACTTGGGTTTTGACTTTAAAATGCTTCAACTGACGTGGTAAACGACGGGTTTTCTGGCGTAATTGTTTGCCTTTTGATAAGGCTGTGTGGATATGCTCAATTAACTCATCATGTTCCGACTCTGCAATGGCTTCGCCATTTTGATCGAGCACCATAAAGGTATCGAGAACGTAACCATCTTTACTGGTCATCACTTGCGCGTCATGGACGTTGAGATTTCGGCGGTCGAGCTCGGCCACGACATTGGCAAATAACGCTGGCTGATCTTTGGTATAGACAAAAATTTCGGTAATGCCACGTGTGGGGCGTTTATTGATCAGCACTAAAGGTTGTGAATGGTCAGTGAGGTTGAGCATGTTAGAGCAGTGCCATGCAATTTGTTTATCGGAATGGCGTAGGAAGTAATCGGCTTTAAAGCGCAGCCACAAGCGATCGATCTGCTGAGGCGTATACCCTTCTTTGCGTAAATGAGCGGAGGCCATTTGTTGATTGTGACGGATACGCTCTCTGACATCGACTGGGTTTTCAAGGCCACGTCTTAGCGCGCGCTGTGTTGAGTAATACAGTTCGGCAAGTAGGGTGCGTTTCCAGCTATTCCACAGCTCAGGGTTGGTGGCACAAATATCAGCAACGGTCAGACAAACCAACGCATCCAAGGCTTCTTCTTCTCGTACTGTTTTCGCAAAATCGCTAATGACGTCTGGGTCATAAATATCACGCCTTTGGGCGGTGACTGACATCAAGAGATGGTTTTGGACTAACCACGATACGAGGCGAGCTTCTGGTTTGGACAGTCCGTGCTCAAGACAGAAATCATAAGATTCTTTGGCACCAATTTCAGAGTGATCGCCATTACGTCCTTTGCCGATATCGTGGAACATAGCCGCGAGGATGATTAACTCACATTTTTGGTAGCGCGGGAAAATTTCACAACAAATCGGGTGAGTATTGTAGTTATCCGGGTCATGGAACGTTTGTAGCTGCTTGAGTACACGCATCGTATGTTCATCCACGGTGTACACATGAAATAAATCGAACTGCATTTGTCCGACAATATGACTCCATTGCGGTAAGTATGCCGCCATGACACCGAGCTCGTGCATTTGTGGAAACGCATTTTGCAAGCTATTGGGGTGTTGAACCAAGGTCATGAATTTTTCACGAGCGCTCGGAATACTATGCAAAAAGGTATTAAGGCGACGACGTGCAGTGCGTAATTGGCGCATGGTCGTCGGCGATACGCCTGTGATACTGGTGTCATCTGCCATATGGATAAACATATCCAGAATACTTTCTGGACGGGACTGAAATAGGGCGGGATGACGTGCTTGGATCCAAGGGCCACAGCGAGCGAAGTCGTCATCGAGTACGATGCACTGCTCATTGGTCGCATGGTTGAGAATGGCTTGGTCAAACAGCATTAATAGCATGCGATTGAGTTCAACGACCCGTCGTAACGTTCGATAAAACTCTTTCATCATTTTTTCGACGGCTTGATTGCCTTCACCGGTAAAACCTAAGTGGGCGGCCACATTAGCTTGATGACCAAAGGTTAAGCGGTTGTCGTACCGGCGTAGTTCAATATGTAGAGCGAAACGTACTCGCCATAGAAACTCTTGGCATTCAGCAAGTTCACGGTATTCTGCATCAGTTAAAAAGTCGTGGCGACTCATTTCATATAAAGACGTGGCGCCGAAGTGACGACGGGCAATCCACGATAAGGTATGAATATCACGCAACCCACCGGGAGTCGATTTGATGTCCGGTTCCAAGTTATAAGTTGTGTCATGATAGCGAGCATGACGTGCGCGTTGCTCTTGCAGTTTGGCTTTGTAGAATACATCACTAGGCCAGAAGGAGTCAGAAACGATCACTGCTTTGAGTTGCTCAAACGTCTCGTTAGAACCACAGAGTAATCGTGCTTCTTGTAGGTTGGTGGCAACGGTGAGATCGTCCCGGCCAATGTCTGAACATTCTTGCACGGTACGCACCGCGTGTCCGACTTCTAAACGCAAATCCCACAGCAATGTAATGAACTGACTGATTTTGACGCCAACATCATCACTCAGCGGTTGTTGAGATATGATAAGCATATCGATATCAGACAATGGATGTAATTCACCGCGGCCATAACCGCCGACCGCAACCAGTGATAAATCAGCAATGTCACCGAACTGGTGGGCATCCCATAGGCGAGCGAGTAATGCATCCATATAGTGTGAGCGACCATACACCAGCTCACTGACGGGGTGATACTGTAGAAACTGAGACTTTTGCTGTTGGGCAAATTGGTCGAGTTGATCTTTAAGATAGGGAATAGCAAGTTCGTCATTATCGAGATGACTTGGAGATTGAAGTGGCATAACTGCAGTCCGTGCGAGATTTCCGAATGCAGTGAATGTAGCAGATTGGGCTCAATAAAAAAATATCCCCGCCAGTGCGGGGATAAGAAAGTTATCTTCAGACAAAACGATTAGGCATTGTGGAAGTGGCGTGGGATGGTTTCTTCATCACGTAATGTTAAGATTTCACAGCCATCTTTCGTTACTAGCAATGTGTGTTCCCATTGCGCTGAGTTTTTGTTATCAGCGGTATAAACGGTCCAGTTGTCATCTTCGTCTAAGCGACAACCAAATTTACCGGCATTGATCATCGGTTCAATCGTAAAGATCATCCCTTCTTTCAACACGGTGCGATCGTTATTCTTATAGTGAACCACTTGTGGTTCTTCGTGGAAGCCGGCACCGACGCCATGACCACAGTAATCACGTACGATTGAGTACTTCATACGAGGGTTATTTTTGTTGTTGGTTTTGATGAGTTTTTCAATGGTAGTGCCAATCTCACCAAGCTGGGCTCCGGGTTTCACTTTTTTCAGTGATGCGTATAGGCATTCTTGCGCCGTGACACATAAGCGTTTATCAGCCGGTGTGACTTCACCAACATAAAACATTTTTGATGTATCGCCATGATAGCCATCTTTGATGACGGTGATATCGATATTCATAATATCACCATCTTTTAGTACGGCAGGGCGAGTATAAGGGCCAAATTGGCTATCTTCGGTCGCTGGAACACCATGACAAACAACATGATTAATAGATGTGCATATCGATTTAGTAAAACCATGATAGTTAAGCGGTGCCGGAATCGCGTCTTGAACTTCGGTGATGTGCTTATGACAAATATTATCTAATTCTTCGGTTGTTACCCCAGGTTTGATATGAGGTTCAATCATTTCGAGAACTTCTTTGGCTAAACGGCCAGCGACGCGCATCTTTTCGATTTCTTCAGCATTCTTAATAATTACAGACATGAGCTTTCTCTATTTCGTTGTTTTAGAGCACAACTGTGCGATGTGGTTATTGTAACAGCGACGTGATGAAGCGCAATAATTGTCATTCAACTACGGCATAATATATTGTGGCGGCCTGTGGTTTTGTCGCCAGAGACATTATTTTTTACTAGCCAGATGTACGCTAAATATGATATAAAGCGCGCCGAACTCTCAGGATCTTGTCTTCATATTGGCGACAGTTTCTGATGACGTTTACAACTAACTTAAATCACACACATTCCGTCACGTGTTCCGGGGTGCCCTGCTTAGACAGGGTCGGAGACATGGGGGATGTGGAGGCCTAACCCCATATAGAGGATTATATAATGGCAACTGTA
>JBQGON010000066.1:0-4708 GCA_052087065.1 Vibrio sp.
TTCGTCTTAAGGTAGAGAGATAAAAAAAACCTCCGTCAATGCGGAGGTTTTTTTATTCAAAATACATTAAGCATTTTGATCATCAATCAATACTGATTCCAGAGCAATCACGATCATATCGTTAAACGTGGTTTGACGCTCATCAGATGTGGTCTGTTCACCGGTTTTGATATGGTCAGAAACGGTACAGATGGTCAGTGCTTTTGCGCCGTACTCGGCCGCAACACCATAAATACCCGCCGCTTCCATTTCTACGCCAACAATACCGTACTTATCCATAACATCGAACATGTCTGGATCAGGAGTATAGAACAGCTCTGCAGAGAACAAGTTGCCGACTTTTACATCCGTACCACGCGCTTGAGCCGCTTGCTCTGCAGCACGTACCATTTTGTAATCAGCAATAGCAGCAAAGTCATGATTTTTAAAACGAATGCGGTTTACTTTTGAATCCGTACAAGCACCCATACCGATAACAACGTCACGAACTTTGATATCTTCGCTCACAGCGCCACAGCTACCGACGCGAATCAATTTCTTAACGTTAAAATCTTTGACTAGCTCTGTCGCGTAAATCGAGCATGATGGAATCCCCATGCCGTGGCCCATCACGGAAATCTTACGGCCTTTATAAGTCCCCGTATAACCAAACATATTACGAACATCACATACTTGAACAACATCATCCAAGAAGGTTTCAGCAATGTATTTCGCACGCAGCGGATCACCTGGCATCAGTACAACGTCAGCGAAGTCGCCCAATTCAGCGTTTATATGTGGAGTTGCCATAACTATTTCCTATTGTTTAATTTTAAAGTAAGAAATCAACTTAGTTTGCGCCAACCGTTGATCTCAAAACTGGTGGTCAATAATAATCTCGTTGCCTGATAGAGTCTACTTTCATCAGGCAATAACCGATTATGTTAGCGGTTCTAAGCTTACAGAGTCCGATAGACTAATGGCGTTTCTTCATAGCTTTCGGCAACACCAACCGCATCTCGAACCAATTCTGCGGCGTTTTGCCATTCTTGTTCATTGCGTGCATGTAGCATGGCGATAGGCACTTGTTGATCAAGCGTTTGCCCAAGGGCTGCAATATTGTCCAAGCCCACTGAATAATCAATACTATCACTTGCCACACGTCGACCGCCGCCCAGCTCAATCACCGACATGCCAATTTTGCGTGTATCCATAACACTTAATATACCTGATTCACGCGCAAACACTGGCTTAATCACATTGGCGCTCGGTAAGTGTTGAGCATACTGATCCACAATGTCACTTGGGCCGCCCAAACCGGCAACCATACGCTCAAAACACACCGCAGCTTGGCCTGAGCTCAATGCATGTTCTAGCTTGGTTCTCGCCGCGTCTAATGAAGGCGCAAGTTTACCCAGCACCAACATTTGCGACGCGAGGCTTAAGGTAACTTCAAGCAAGCGTGGGTTTTGTTGCTCACCACGCAAGAAGCGAATTGCCTCTTTCATTTCAAGAGCGTTGCCAGCCGATGACGCCAAGACCTGATTCATGTCCGTTAACAATACATTGGTTTGGGTTCCAGCGCCATTCGCAACCTCAACGATAGATTGAGCTAATGCTTCAGATTGCTCATAGGTCGCCATGAAGGCTCCAGATCCCACTTTTACATCCATGACTAGCGCATCTAACCCAGCCGCGAGCTTTTTCGATAAAATAGATGCGGTGATCAGCGATAAATTGTCGACAGTTGCGGTAATATCACGCGTCGCGTACATGCGCTTATCAGCAGGAGCTAAATCACCCGTTTGACCAATGATCGCCACACCCGCTGATTTTGTCACTTGACCAAAGACATCATTGGACGGCGTAATATTGTATCCAGGAATTGATTCAAGCTTATCTAAGGTCCCACCGGTGTGGCCAAGACCCCGGCCTGAAATCATGGGAACATAGCCACCACAAGCGGCAACCAAAGGACCGAGCACCAAAGAGGTTAAATCCCCTACTCCGCCAGTCGAATGTTTATCCAGCACTGGTCCGTCAAAATTCATTGATGTCCAGTCGAGAACTTGGCCTGAATCGCGCATTGCACAAGTTAAAGCAATACGCTCTGGCATGGACATTTCTTGAAAAAATATCGCCATAGCAAACGCGGCTATTTGCCCTTCAGAGACGGAATGATTGGCAATGCCTTGTACAAAACATTGTATCTCTTCCGCCGCTAACTCATGTCCATCACGCTTCTTACGAATAATTTCCTGAATTAATAACGCCATCATGTCTCCTCATCATGAGCAAAAAGTATAAGACTCACTGCAGGTTTAGTAAGCAGATGGATCCGCGGTTTCATTACTGGCTTCTAACGTATTCAATAGATTTGTCAAAAGACTTGAGGCACCAAAACGATAATGACGAGGGCTCACCCAGTCTGGACCAAGGATCTCGTCGGCCATAGCAAGATATGCAGCCGCATCTTCAGCAGTACGCACACCACCAGCAGGTTTAAAGCCAACACGGTCGGCAACGCCCATGTCACGTATCACTTCTAGCATCATACGAGCAGATTCTGGCGTCGCATTAACCGCAACCTTACCGGTAGAGGTTTTGATATAATCAGCGCCAGCTTCAATCGCAATTTTAGAAGCAAGCTTGATCAAGCGCTCTTCTTTCAGTTCACCGGTTTCAATGATGACTTTAAGTAAAGCGGCGTCACCACACGCTTCTTTACATTGGCGTACCAGCTCAAATCCACACTGTTCATCACCAGAAATTAATGCACGATATGGAAAAACCACATCAACCTCATCCGCACCGTAAACCACTGCTGCTTTCGTTTCTGTGACCGCAATATTCACATCATCATTGCCATGGGGGAAGTTGGTCACTGTCGCAATTTTGATTTCCGGAGTACCTTGTTGCTGCAAGGTTTTCTTGGCAATTGGAATAAAGCGAGGATAAATACAAATAGCCGCGGTATTACCCACTGGGCTCTTCGCTGAATGACAAAGCTCAATGACTTTTTCATCGGTGTCATCATCATTTAATGTTGTCAAATCCATCAATTTCAACGCACGTAAAGCCGCCGCATTTAAATCACTCATGTCTCTCTCCCATCATGTTATACAAGGGATGCGAATCATCACAACAATGCATGCAATCATCGCATAGCCTTTAAACAAGGTTATGACTCTACGACTAATGAGGCGAGTTCAAGCATCTCACTCGTAGAGGTATTGATAAATAGGCCTACCATAACGTAAAAATACCTATTCGATAGTGTTCATCGAGAAGCAAACGGTTTGCATCTCAAAATAATTTGATGAACATAAAAAAACCCCGCAGCATGTTAATGCTACGGGGTTATTATTCATGGCGTCTATATAATTACTCTACAAACTAAGATTAAGAAAGAGAGATAAAGAAGCCTGCGATTGTCGCTGCCATTAAGTTAGACAACGTACCTGCCGCAACTGCGCTCATACCTAAGCGTGCAATATCATGGCGACGATTTGGTGCTAGACCACCTAAACCACCCAATAGGATTGCAACAGAAGATAAGTTAGCAAAACCACACAAGGCAAATGAAATGATAGCCGCTGTTTTAGCTGATAGCGCTTGGCCTGTTGAAGCCACAACATGGGTTGCTGGCTCACTGATATATGGAACAAAGTTTAAGTAAGCAACAAACTCGTTCACCACCAGTTTTTGACCAATGAATGAACCAGCCAATGGCGCTTCGCTCCATGGAACACCAATGAGGAACGCAACAGGAGCAAAGACCCAACCTAGAATCATTTCCAATGTCAGTCCTGGCATACCAAACCAACCACCAACACCACCAAGTAAGCCATTGATTAACGCAATTAAGCCAACGAATGCTAATAGCATTGCGCCGATATTGAGTGCCAATTGCATACCCGTTGCTGCACCGCTTGCCGCTGCATCAATAACGTTTGCTGGTTTGTCATCGCCACCACTTAAATCTTCGTTAAGGATGTCTTCGTTTGGCTGATCCACTTCAGGTCGGATCATTTTAGCGAACAAGAGTCCACCCGGTGCCGCCATAAATGATGCCGCGACTAAGTACTCTAGAGGTACTCCCATTTGCGCGTAACCAGCAAGAACACCACCAGCAACGGAAGCAAGGCCACCACACATTACCGCAAATAACTCAGATTGGGTCATACGAGAAATAAACGGGCGAACCACTAAAGGAGCTTCTGTTTGACCAACAAAGATGTTTGCGGCAGCTGACATTGATTCAGCGCGAGAGGTACCCAAAGCTTTTTGTAAACCACCACCCAGAATACGAATGACCCACTGCATCACGCCTAAATAGTAAAGCACTGAAATCAAAGCAGAGAAGAAGATAACCGTTGGTAGTACGCTAAACGCAAAAACGAAACCAACGTTTTTCATATTACCGTTAACAAGGTTACCAAATAGGAAGTTTATGCCGTCTTGACCGTACTCAATAACGTGGTGCACCCCTGCAGACACACTGGCAAGTAAGTCACGTCCCCACGGTACGTATAAAACGAAACCACCGATAATAAATTGGATAGCAAACGCGCCACCCACTGTTCTTAGATTGATAGCTTTACGGTTATTAGATAATAAAAAGGCAAATGCCAGAATTACTACCATGCCGACTAGGCTCATAAACAGGCTCATGGTTTATGACTTCCTTACTGGTTGATTGTTGGCGTGTTGGACACAAATTAAATTT
>JBQGON010000066.1:4718-17118 GCA_052087065.1 Vibrio sp.
GGATTATACTGAGGTAAACATCAAAAGTAAGGGACGCTCACGCCTTTATAAACATATTTAACCACATACATCACTAATTGAGATGTTAATCACACTGTATAAGTTTAAAGCCAATAAAAAAAACAAATAATTAACAATAAAATCACAATAACGAGGTGTAAAAAACAAAGACAACAAACGATTACAAATGAAAAATATCACCACGTTAACGTCATATCACCCCAACTTATCAACCTTTAACCTCATTATCCAACAAAAATATATCGCATTTTTGTTGAAGCAACTGAGGTCACCATCACAGTCAAGAGAGCCAGAGTTTCAATATTTCCTCACGCATCATGTAAAATTAACAAAAAGTGAGAGATTGATCGATTTAGCCCGATTATATTCGGTTTGTTTGCAGCATGTTCGATGATAAATGATGCCTCGATCGTTCAGCTCTTTACTTATAAATACAATTAAAGCTGTACAGTCGTTACTCACCAATATGCATTATCAGTGAGTAAAACGTTTGCTTTATAGCAAAGCATAACACTTAACAATCATTAACAAATGCGAAACATTAGTAACAATTAGGATTTATTTGCGCGTGATAATGACGTTCACTGAGCATAACGACATCAAATCGACTTGACTAAGCTATTTTTATCTGTGTATCGAAAGTGTGATTGAAGCGAAACTCTTGACATTAAGAAATGATGCCAGATACTCAGTTCAAGGCTCTCAATCTGGCAAACCGTCGATAGACGCTTGAATGTGAAAAAGACGCATAATGGCACTCTTATCATGCCCTCTAACATGCAGCCAACAATTGAAAGACCTCACAACTGTTTTGCCACAACTGACACTTGAGTTCATCTTCCCCTTCTGGTCGCAGTTCAAGCAAACATTGAAAAATCAGCGGTAAACGCCGCGGATGATTGTTCTCGCCTTGGAACCCGTGAAGTGGCATATCAGGGGCATCAGTCTCAAGCACCAGCGATTCAAGAGGAAGCGCAGCAATAGCACGACGCGTCTTTTGGGCTCGCGGATAGGTAATGCTCCCTCCAACACCAATTTTTAAGCCGCTATCGATCAATTGCCGAGCTTGTTGCTCACTACCGGTAAACCCATGTAATACACCACCTTCCGCAAACCGAGCCTGCTTAAGAAGTGACAGAATATGATGATGCGTTTTCCGACTGTGGATCACTAACGGTAACTGATAATACTGAGCTAAACGAATATGCTCATTAAACACATCGACTTGCTGTTTGAAATTGATATCAACGATCGCATCCAATCCACATTCCCCCACCGCAACAATCTTATTGGAACGCTGATTTAACGCGTGATCTAATCGACTGATCGATGACGTGATGTCCATCTCTGAGGGTAAAAAGTACGGGTGAAGCCCAAGAGCGCCATAGACCGAGGGAAAGTGAGACGCTAAGGACGTCACATCAGCCCAGCGCTCTTGGGTTGTGGCAGGCAACAAAAAGCGATGAACATTCGCATCCATCGCTTGTTGTATTGTCTTTTGAGGCTCACCCAGTTCAGCAAAATCGATATGACAATGGGTATCAAAAAACATAATGACCTTATTGTTCTTCGCGTTTAAACACCAGTTCTTTGTCTGATGATTCCGCGGCGACAAAATAATACCCCGCGGTATCAAATGCAGTGAGGTCTTCAACCGACTCAATACGGTTTTCGATAATATAACGACTCATCATGCCGCGTGCTTTTTTCGCATAAAAGCTAATGACTTTATATTGACCATTTTTGCAGTCTTTAAACACTGGCGTAACGATCTTTCCTTTGAGGCGCTTAGACTTCACAGCTTTAAAATATTCATTCGACGCCAAGTTAATGAGGGTATCTGAGCCTTGCTCAGCTAATGCCTCATTAATTTTATCGGTAATAATGTTATCCCAGAACTGATATAAATTGCTGCCACGGCCATTCTCAAGCTTAGTGCCCATTTCCAATCGATAAGGCTGCATTAAATCAAGAGGTTTGAGCAGGCCATAGAGGCCAGAAAGCATTCTTAGATGATCTTGAGCATAGTGTAAGTCTGCTAGCGATAATGACGTGGCATCTAACCCTGTATACACGTCGCCTTTAAACGCAAAGATAGCTTGGCGTGCATTATCGAAATCAAACTGCTGACTCCATTGAGCGAAGCGCGCCACATTCAAACCCGCTATTTTGTCACTCACTTTCATCAATTGAGAAATATCTTGTGGTGATAGCTTTTGACATACTTCGATCAACTCGGCTGAATGTTCAATCAATTCAGGCTGAGTATGTTCTTGAGTGGGTAAAGGGGATTCATAGTCTAGCGTCTTTGCCGGAGAAACGACGATCAGCATAATTATTGTCCTAATGTATGTTGGGTCTATGCAGTCACTATATCACAGTCAATCCGTGAACTAACCAATGTGTATAGAGTATAAAAAAACACCCTTCACATAAAGTGAGATAAAAAGTGAGAAGACCAGTTACACACCAGAAGCAGAGACATTTACCGACGGTGTTATCACCATTAGAAATATCATCGATATTAAATGAACTTCATCGCCGAAACAGGCTAACCATTAAGCAGCTCTATAGCACATTATAACGTCAGAGTTCTTTCGGCCACCTCTACCTCTAGCATGACTAAAATTGGGGCAACTGACGTCATGGAGAGTAAATGACCATTGGCCACATAATACACAATGAGGTAAACGCGTACTGGTTGCCAACAACCAAGTCGAAGACAAAAAAAAAGCCATGCAATGTCTGCATGGCTTTATGAGTCTTTATCATTAGTTTAGCAATGAGTTACTTGGTCTTGGTGTTATCCCAAATCCCTTCTTCTAATTGAGATTTTAATTCAGGGTAATCATTGACATCAAATGTCGGTAACTTTCCGGCTTTCAACTGTTGGTTATAGTCTTTGGTCAGCTTGACCACAATACCGGACAGCAACAAAATAGCGACCAGGTTAACAATAGCCATTAAGCCCATCGAGACATCCGCCAGTGACCAAACTGTTGGCAAGTTCGCCAATGAGCCAAACATCACCATCCCGAGGAACACTACACGGAAAAACATAAACGTTGATTTTTTACTCACTTTCAAGAAAACCAAGTTGGTTTCAGCGTAAGAGTAATTCGCGATAATCGAGGTAAATGCAAAGAAGAAAATGGCAACGGCAATGAACGTCCCGCCCCAATCGCCGACTTGTGTACTCAACGCTCGCTGCGTCAATGAAATCCCGGTAATGTCGCTATGAGGAACATATTCACCTGACATTAAAATAATTGCCATGGTCGCAGAACAAATCACCACGGTGTCGGTAAAGACACCCAGCATTTGTACGTACCCTTGCGAAGCTGGATGTGGTGGGTATGGCGTAGCGGTAGCCGCCGCATTAGGCGCAGACCCCATGCCCCCTTCATTCGAGAAAAGACCGCGTTTCACACCATTAATCATCGCTTGCGCAATGGCATAACCCACGCCACCCGCAGCCGCTTGTTGGAAACCAAAAGCACTTTTGAAAATCAAGGCTATAATATCTGGCAGTTTTTCAATATTGGCGAACATCACGAACAAAGCGATAGCCAAATAAGCCAGAGCCATAAACGGTACGATCAACTCAGCCGTACGTGCAATTTTGCGTATCCCGCCGAAAATCACAAACCCAGCTAAGATAACCAACCCGACACCTATCAAAATGGGATCAAGATGAAAAGCCGTATGCATCGCATTGGTAATCGAGTTCGCTTGTACGGCATTAAACACCAAACCAAAAGCGATCAATAAGAAGAATGAAAACAGAACGCCCATCCAACGCATACCTAGACCACGGGTCATGTAGTAGGCTGGACCACCACGGTAGTTTCCATCCATATCTCGTGTTTTATACAACTGAGCTAAGGTGCTTTCCGCGTAAGCAGTCGCCATGCCAAGCATCGCCGTTACCCACATCCAGAAAATAGCACCGGGTCCACCAGCTGTCAGAGCAACCGCCACCCCAGCCATGTTACCGGTCCCCACTCGGGCAGCCAAACTGGTACACAATGCTTGAAAAGATGAAATGCCCGAACTGTCTCCTTTACGACTATTTTTCAGTACGGAGAACATATGGCCAAAATGACGAAATTGAATAAAACCTAAGCGGATAGTGAAATATATTCCTACCCCGACTAATAAATAAACGAGAACGGATCCCCAAAGGAGATCATTCAAAAAGCTAATTAGATCTGTCACATGAACCTCTTGTAGAGTTTTGACGCAGTTCCAAACCTACTGTTTGGTCTAGTAAGTCACCCGCTAGAAGTATTATTTTCACGGCACTTACTGCATAAATGAATTGTTCATTGAGCGCTCGAATACTCTTCTTATTGATTCAACGCGCGATTTTAAGCGCTGGATAATGCAGATACTTGGCACAAAAATCAATAGGAGACCGATTGCATAAATAATTTATCGTTACCAATAATTTACTAACTGTTAACAGCTAACAAACCAAACAATCAACAAGTTAAAAACAAAATTAAAACATAAAATATACAAATAGCAGCCATAAAACAACCAATATATGGCTGGCAAAGAGAGTGACTTATTCTTTTAAAATCAAGGATAGCCACTGCTTTAGCGCCATTTTCAATGCTAACGCTAGGCACCATGTCATCATATAGTTATTTATTTGCGTCTTAGTCATATCAACCAAAGTGCTCAACAGTTCCTTAACAAGCGACGTGCCCTAAAGAAGTCTCTGCATACAATTAAGTGGTGGATAATTCATCACCTCTCAAGCTGTTTTTGAAAAAAGTCACGCTGAATGACCAATAAAGTTCATCAAGATGCAACAAATGAGAAATAAATCATAGATACGATTGCCCAAGATGTGCTAAACAAAGCACTCAAGGAAAGATTAATTTCAATGCTACCGTAACCACAACAACTCAGATGAGGCTTGCTTATGGATGATATGCACTTCGTAGAAATGTTGGAAAATGAAATCAATAAAATTCGCGCAGCCCGAGCTCCAAAGCCGGGAAAAAGGATGTGGAGAGAAATTGAAGCGCTACGGGATAAACGGCGTCTAGAAAAAGAATTGATGGATATGGACGCTTGCTTAGATATTAGTGACATTAAATTTTAAGGATGAACATAAATGAAAAGAGGCATATCAATGCCTCTTTTTTAATTCTCTCTATCGTTACACTTCTAATGCTTGCTCCTTGATATAGTGAGCTAACTGGAGGTAACGATTTTCGATAGCATCACCAAACACCGGATCAATATCATCGTGTTGCCATTGCGACTCAAGATATTGCCAATCTTGTGGCGTGAATGTCGCCTCTATTTTTGGCAGCACATTTAACTCCTCGATTGAGAGATGACGTTGCTGAACAGCAATAAACGACTCTAGCAACTCAATAAACCGCTCTTGAGGCACTACAGCATCTTGTAAGACCATATCAACCATCGCTACAAACTCATGAGTTTTTACCGATAAGGTGGCATGCTCTTCCGCCAAATTCACCAAGCGCTCATCAGTGCCGTAGTGCTCATTGTAATAATGATATAAGAGATCTTCTTTGGGGTGGTGGACATGTTCTGAATGCACAGAGAGATAATCAACGATCTCTTTGATTAACGCATAGTGAATTGATTTCTCAGCTTGTAACGCCTGTAAGTTTTCATCGAGTATTGCCAACAAGCGTTTCATGTAACCGTGCTCACGCCCTATCCTTTCCATCATCATGTTCATGCTCCTTACGTACACTTTCTCACAGTGTATGTAAGAGAACCCTAATAAGCTTTGATTTCTGTCTAATTTTTAACCAGTTTAATTATCTAGTGGTGAGAGCTGCCAATGGATAGGGTCTGCACCTTGGGATAGTAATATTTGATTTGTTTTTGAGAAATGTTGGCAACCAAAAAAGCCACGATAAGCGGACAATGGTGAAGGATGCGCAGCAGTGAGAACAACATGTTTATTGGTATCAATCATGCTTCCTTTCTTTTGCGCATGAGCGCCCCATAATAAAAAGATCACCCCATCACTATACTGATTCAACTTATCAATGACCGCATCAGTGAAGCGCTCCCACCCCGTATTCTTGGCATGGGAATGTGCCTTGCCTTGCTCAACCGTCAGTACCGTATTTAATAATAAGACACCTTGCTCGGCCCATTCCTTTAAATAGCCATGTGTGGGAGTCACAAAGCCCGGAATGTCTTGAGCCAATTCTTTATACATATTACGCAAAGAAGGAGGAATTTTAACGCCGGGTCTCACAGAAAAGCTGAGTCCATGCGCCTGTTCCGGACCATGATAAGGATCTTGTCCAAGTATCACGACCTTAACTTGATGAAATTCGGTATACCGAAATGCATTAAACACATCAGTTTCAGGAGGATAGATAACCTTACCGGCTTGACGTTCAGCGGTAACAAATTGCAGTGTGTCTTGAAAATACGCTTGTTGTTTTTCTGCGCCAATCACATCATGCCAGGTTAATAACTGGGTCATGTAAGGCTCCTATCATCTGAGAATAAATCGAGAATTATATACTGATTTATCCTCAGATGCAGGCATGAACATGTAATGGATGGATGGGAAAAAGCACGCTATTTGACGGGCTTTTGTGGCGAGCGATAATGACCTTGACCCGAAACGTGACGATTAGGGACAGGCATACGATAGGTCGGGGTATAAACAGGACGAGCAGTGGGTACAGTTTTTTGCATGATGGTTTCCTCCAAAATAGTCTCACTTTCAACTATGAAAGAACAATGCCAACTTTTGTTAATCCCCATAAATCGGTTTCAATCAATGTATTGAATGATAAAATTTTTATATATATCAATGATAAAGATAAAAGATACCCGGTTTGGTTTACTGTCGAATAAGAGATTTAACTTCACAACGCCATCAGCCTCACGGCTAGATGATTGAAATGGTGAATTATAACGAGACATTGCCCCTCATTGGTGCAATATCAATGGTATCCTTTCTCTCTTGCTATTCGTGGTTCGATCCGCGTTAAGCACTCGTTTTATATCAACTTTCTTGCCCACAGCCTTTAAATAAAAGCAATGTAACACGTTGATTCCCCTTGTTTTATTCCAATAAATAATAATGAAATGTGTTGTTTTTTGACCAATATCAATACTATAATCATGGTTATTAGGTTATCGGTAAGGCTTGATGTTTAATCAAGTGATACATCCATAAATACCACAGCATGTGGCTAGGAGATTGTAATGATCCAAGGTATTCAGATTACTCACGCAGACAATGCGTCACTCATCAATTCTATTTGGCTAATTAATGATGAAGCGAACGAAGCTCGCTGTCTTGCTGCGACTAAAGACTTCAAAGAAGATCAAGTGCTACCACTTTCTGATCTTGGTCACTATGAAAGTCGTGAAGTTGCGATTCAAGCAGCACCACTGGTTGAAGGTGGTCAGCACCTTAACGTCAATGTATTACATCGCGATACATTACTTGATGCCATTGACCATCCTGAAAAATACCCACAGTTAACGATTCGTGTTTCTGGCTATGCAGTACGTTTTAATTCCTTAACGCCAGAACAGCAGCGCGATGTCGTTTCACGTACCTTTACAGAAAGCATGTAAACCGTGAATAAAAGCTCAACATAAAAAAGCGGCGCCTAGGCGCCGCTTTTTCTTTATCCGTAATACGTCACTCAGTCCGCGTTTCGAACATCGAGTAACAACTGTTTGAGCTTGGCAAAGTCATTATCAAAATTCAACGACAGTAATTCCATTTTCGAGTGCTTATCAAGCGCTGGCGGTAATGGAATATCCGTTGCTAAAATTTCATCAACAACTTCTTTAAACTTCGCAGAGTGCGCTGTACATAAAAACAATCCGGTTTCATCGGCTTGTCGCTGCTGCTCAAGCACATGGTAAGCAATCGCACCGTGCGGCTCACATAAATACCCTAAGCCTTGCAGTTCACGGACCGCATCCGCAGCAACGGCATCATCAACAACAGCGCCTTTGCCCAGTTGCTCTAAAGGCCACCCTTTCACTCGGCATAGCTCTTCAATTCGTGGCCAGTTATTTGGCTGACTCACGTCCATCGCATTCGAGGTGGTAGCGATGGTTGGTTTTGGTGCCCAGCTACCGCTTTCCAAATAGCGAGGAACCGTGTCATTGGCATTGGTCGCCGCAATAAAGCGTTTTACCGGCAGGCCTAACGCTTTGGCAATCAGCCCAGCCGTTAAGTTACCAAAGTTACCACTTGGCACTGAAATCACCAGATTGTTACGTTCTTCAGCCGTCATTTGTGCGGCGGCTTCAAAGTAGTAACAAACCTGTGCCATAAGACGACTAATATTGATTGAGTTGGCTGAGTTCAAGCCAACCTGCTTACGCAGCTCTTCATCATTAAACGCCTGTTTTACTAAGGCTTGGCAAGCATCAAAGTCATCATTAATCGCGACGGTATGAATATTCTTACCCAACGTACAAAAGAGTTTTTCTTGTAACGGGCTAATTTTGCCTTTCGGATATAAAATCACGACGTTGATGTTTTCCATTCCATAAAATGCATGCGCAACCGCTGCGCCAGTATCACCTGAAGTCGCGGTAAGGATGGTGATTTTTCCATCGTCGGCCACTGTCGCCAACGACTGAGCCATAAAACGACCACCAAAATCTTTAAATGCCAATGTCGGGCCATGAAACAGTTCTAATGCGTACACGCCATCTTTAATCGATTGAATTGGAGCGGGGAATGCAAAGGCGTTTGCGACCAATTCATGGACTTTTTCTGCTGGGATCTCATCACCAATCAAGGCTGATAAAATGCGAGCGCTACGTGGAACAAACGACTCCGATAGCAAGCCATCTATATCATCAAATGTGGGTAACTCTGAGGGAAAAAACAACCCTTGATTACGACCTAAACCTTGTCGAACCGCTTGACCAAACGATACCTGTTCATCATTCTCTTTTATGTTATACAGCTTCATAGCTCACTTCCTGTCACTTTAGATCCGTGTTTATCCAATTGACAAATATGGACAAACCCTTCGGCATTTTGTACGTAATGTTCTTCTAACCAGCCAGCTAAGCGCTGGGCAGTTTCTTTCTCTTTGCAGACACTAAACAGCGTTGGGCCACTGCCTGAAATTCCGGTGGCCAATGCCCCCAATGTGCTCGCATGCTCTCGTGCAGCCGCAAACCCCGGTAATAATTGAGAACGATACGGTTCCGCCACCACATCTTTTATCATTGTCGCTGCCAGTTCCGGTTGCCCGGTATGGCAAGCGTGAATAAAACCTGCCAGATGTCGTCCGTGCGCAATAATGTCTTGACGACGATATTGCGCAGGTAAAATAGCGCGAGCTTCTGCGGTGGATACTTTGATCCCCGGATACGCCATGACCCAATACCACTCATCAAATCCAGGCACAGATTGACTGATAATTCCCGCTTCCTCGATCATTAACTGAATGCCACCCAAATAACATGGTGCAGCATTGTCGTAATGCACTCCCCCAGAGATTTGACCTTCCATCTCGCCCATTAACGCGAGTAGCTCTGTTTCATTGAGAGGTTGGCCATGGAAACGATTCAAAGCATCCAGCGCTGCAACAATCGAACAAGCGCTCGACCCAAGCCCAGAACCAATCGGCATATTTTTCTCTAGCGTCATCGCCACAGGTTTTAATACACCATCTTTTTTACTGAGTTCACGTGCAAAAATCGTCCAACAATCGTAAACAATGTTCTCTTGCGGATCCGCTGGCAGTTTATCGACAAACCGTCCAGATAACGCCAAGCTAAAAGCTTGCTCGCCATGCGTCACTTTCACGCGATCGCCTAAGCGAGAACCATCAATTGGCGAGACTGCCGCCCCCAAAACATCAAATCCAACGCTCACATTACCGATTGAGGCTGGAGCATATACCACGACACTGTCTTCATCCATGCTCATTCGTCTATACTCCTAACTTCCATCCCAAGGTACGCATCACATCCGAGAACACCCCTGCCGCTGTCACTTCAGTCCCGGCGCCGTAACCGCGCAGTACTAATGGAATGGGTTGATAGTAGCGGCTATAGAAAGCTAACGCGTTTTCCCCTTCTTTGACTTTGTACATCGGATCATTTTCATCAACGATAGCAATACGGACATGACATTTCTTATCGGCAATTTCACCGATATAACGCAATACTTTGCCTTCAGCGCGCGCATTTTCACATAAGTCGGTAAAGTAAGCATCGGCTTGTGGTAAACGCGCCATAAAATCATCCACACTTCCAGAATCATCAAAGCCTGGTGGTAATGCTTGCTCTACAACTACATCGCTCAACTCCAATGACAAGCCTGCTTCTCTAGCCAAAATCAAGAGTTTACGAGCAACGTCCATACCAGAGAGATCATCACGCGGGTCAGGCTCGGTAAAGCCTTTCTCTTTCGCTAATTCAGTCGCTTGGCTTAAGGTATAACCTTCATCTAATTTACCGAAAATGAAGGATAACGAACCCGAAAGTATGCCATTAAATTGCTCTAATTCATCACCAGCCGCAATTAAGTTTTGCAAGTTTTCGATGACTGGTAAACCCGCACCGACGGTTGTTTCATACATCAGCTTGCGACGAGATTTCAGCGCGGTTTCACGTAATTGATGATAGTACTGCATACTGGCCGTGTTCGCTTTCTTGTTAGGGGTCACCACATGGAAACCCGCGGCAAGAAAATCCACATACTGATCAGCAATCAGTTCACTCGAGGTACAATCAACTAAGACCGGGTTAATAATGTGATTACGTTCAACTAAAGCTGTTAACCGTTCTAGACTAAACGGTTCAGTGACATTGTCTAAACGGGCGCGCCAGTTATCCAACGGCAAGCCAGCGCTATCTAGGACAACGCCTTTGCTGTTTGCCAACCCACACACACGAATAATGGTATCTTTTTGCGCTAATTTTTCTTGTTGACGTTGAATTTGATCGACCAATTCACCACCAACGCCGCCCACACCAACGACAAAAACATCGAGGTAATGCTTAGCATTAAAGAAGTTTTCGTGGCATGTTTTGATGGCTTCTGAAATTTTATTTTCTGGAATAACCGCTGAGATTGCGCGCTCAGAAGAGCCTTGCGCGATAGCAACAATATTGACATGCACTTCAGCAAGTGAGGTAAAGAACTGAGAGGCTACCCCGCATGAAGTGCGCATACCGTCTCCCACTAAACTAATGATGGCGACATCATCAACGAACTCGACCTGTTCAAGCAATCCATCTTTTAGTTCAAGCTCAAACTCATCGGTCAGCGCCAACTGAGCTTGTTCTTTATAGTCGGCTTCAATACAAAAGCTGATACTGTACTCTGAAGACGATTGGGTAATGAGCACAATCGAGACACCGTGCGAAGACATCGTGCCGAACACACGGCCAGCCATTCCCACCATGCCTTTCATACCAGGCCCTGAGACATTCACCATGGTCAGGTTATCTAAGGTCGTGATCCCTTTAATGGCGAGATTATCTTCACCGGTGTCTTGACCAATCAGTGTCCCTACTCCTTGCGGATTAAAACTGTTCTTAATCAGGCAGGGAATTTGGAATTGAGCGATAGGCGCGATGGTCTTCGGATGCATCACAGATGCGCCAAAGTAAGACAGCTCCATGGCCTCTTGATAGCTTAGAGATTTCAGCAAACGCGCATCAGGAACTAAGCGAGGATCACAGTTATAAACCCCATCAACATCGGTCCAGATTTCACAACAATCTGCGCGTAAACACGCAGCTAGAATTGCCGCTGAATAATCGGATCCATTACGTCCTAAACAAACCAACTCCCCTTGTTCATTACCGGCAGTAAATCCCGGCATTAAGCCTACATGCTGACGAGGAATTGGCGCGGCGTTGAAACGCTGTGTTGAGGCGTCCACATCGACCAATGCCTCTAGGTAAGGGCCTTGGGCGACCAAGTACTCTACCGGATCGATTAAGTAAGATTCTTGGCTTTTCGTCTGCAAAATAGCTTTCATCAACTGCACTGAAACACGTTCACCAATGCTAATAATCCGTGCATTGACGTTATCAGGGCACATACTCAACAAACTGATGCCTTGAACAAAATCGCGTAAGCGTGACATCGACAACTGCACTTGCTTATCAAACCCTTCGCGCTCCACGCTTGGTAATACGGCTTGAATATCATTGAATAGTGTCGTTAAAGCTGTCTCTAATTGTTCTATTTGTAATTCAGCTTCACCGTAACGCATTGCATGTTCAATGATCGCCACTAATTTATTGGTCGTTTTCCCCGGCGCAGAGAGGACAACCGCCACTTCTTCCTGCTTAGCATTATTGGCAATGATATCGGCCGCTCTTAAAAAACGATCCGCATCGGCCAATGACGATC
>JBQGON010000067.1:0-16991 GCA_052087065.1 Vibrio sp.
TTACAGGGATAGAAACGCCTTCTTCGGTAAATACGCGGGTCATACCCACTTTACGTCCGACTAGACCAATCATTATTCTAACTCCCCTTAACCTAGGCTGATTTGAACATCTACACCAGCAGCAAGATCAAGACGCATCAGAGCATCAACAGTCTTGTCAGTCGGTTCAACGATGTCGATCAGACGCTTGTGAGTACGAATTTCGTACTGGTCACGCGCATCTTTATTTACGTGTGGAGAAGTAAGAACAGTGAAACGCTCTTTACGAGTAGGCAGTGGAATAGGACCACGAACCTGTGCGCCGGTACGTTTAGCTGTTTCAACGATTTCCGCGGTAGAAGCGTCGATTAGTTTGTAATCGAAAGCTTTTAGGCGGATACGGATGCGTTGGTTCTGCATGAGACAGAGCTCCAATATTTATAAAAATTACACAAACAATATCGCCACTCTAACCCACTTATAGTGAGAGAATGTCGATTGATTTATGTGAAACCGTAGCGTCCTAATTGGACACATTGTCAGCTAACAAAAAAAGATAAATTAGTTATCTAGTAATTATTAACTGCGAACTTAAGCAGAGTATACATTACCCAATAAATACTGAGATTATATGGCTCCTCGCCGCTCATTGGTTCACAACTGACTTAAGCCAGTGCGGTGCATTATACAGATATAGATCGGGCATGCAAGTAGTGTGTGAAAAATATACGACGCTTATTTTTCTCTCGTACTGATGTGCAAACAGCGTGATCAATTATCACGCTGTTTGACGATACTCGCAGCCCCTAATGACTAGGCTGAGCGTTGACGTACCGCTTCAAATAAACACACGCCTGTCGCCACGGATACGTTTAAGCTCGACACGGTTCCCGCCATAGGAATCTTAATCAAGTCATCACACGTTTCACGAGTCAGGCGACGCATACCGTCTCCTTCCGCTCCCATGACAATAGCTAACGAGCCCTTTAAGTCAGTCTGATAGACATCATGAGTCGCTTCTCCAGCTGTCCCCACAAACCAGACACCTTGCTCTTGCAAAGCACGCATAGTCCGCGCAAGGTTGGTCACACGAATCAAAGGGACGGTCTCTGCTGCGCCACAAGCCACTTTGCTGACAGTCGCATTCAAAGGCGCCGATTTATCTTTAGGAACAATCACTGCCGCCACACCAGCCGCATCGGCATTACGCAGGCAAGCACCTAAGTTGTGTGGATCGGTGACACCATCTAAGACCAATAGCAGCGGCGATTGTTGCGTTGCAAGAATATTATCCAAATCATTTTCATTTAACACTTTTGCAGGCTTCACTTTGGCAATAACACCTTGGTGATTGGCCCCTTTCGCACGGTCATCGAGCGTCTTGCGATTCATTTCTTGAATCGAGACACCAATGCTAGCCAACTCATTTAGCACGGGTAATAGACGATCATCCTGACGGCCTTTTAAGACATATGCTTCAATAAAACGTGCTGGATCACGCTCTAATACCGCTTTAATGGCGTGAATGCCATAAATCAGTTCGTTACTCATCGTTTACCTATTTCTTTGCTTGCTTGGCCGGCTTACTGCGGGCTTTATTTTTTCGAGCTTTTGACGCTTTCGTTTTCTTACGCTTACGTTCTGCATCGTCTTCTGGGCGCTTCGGTGGTTCTACCGCCGGAACCGCTTTACCTTTGGAGGCAACTTTCTTACTTTTCGCTTTGGCTTTCGCTTCTGCAACACGTTTTTTCGCGGTTTTGCCTTCGCCTCGTGCTTTACGCTCAGTGCCTTCCAGCGCAAAGTCGATTTGGCGATCGTCGAGATTCACGGCTTGTACTTTCACTTTTACACTATCACCTAAGCGATAAATGGCACCAAAAGACTCACCTTTAAGTCGTTGTCCCACTGGGTCAAAATGATAGTAGTCATTTGCAAGCGACGAGATATGGACTAAGCCATCAATGTGTAATTCCGACAAACGGACAAAAAAGCCAAAGCCCGTGACGTTAGCAATAACACCATCAAGCACTTCACCGACGTGATCTTGCATGTATTCACATTTGAGCCAATCAGAGACATCTCGCGTAGCATCATCAGCACGGCGTTCGGTGGTCGAGCATTGCTCACCATAAAAGTCCATATCATCAAAAGAATAATGATAGCCCCCTGTCGGTGTCCAACGGTCCTGATTTTGCCCCTTTTCTTTGGCAATAAGATACTTAATTGCACGGTGCAATAGTAAATCAGGGTAACGACGGATCGGGGAAGTAAAGTGCGCGTATCGCTTCAACGCAAGGCCAAAGTGACCACAGTTGTCTGCATTATATACCGCTTGCTTCATCGAGCGCAGTAACATCGTTTGGATCAATTCTTTATCCGGACGTTCACCGATTTGATGCATTAAGTCGGCATAGTCTGTTGGTGATGGTTCAAGGCCACCGGTAAGGTTCAAGCCTAACTCACTGAGAAAATCACGGAAGCCAACTAAGCGTTGTTCTCCCGGAGCTTCGTGAATACGATACAGCGCAGGCTCTTTCGCTTTTTCCACCAAAGAAGCAGACGCAATATTCGCTAAAATCATACATTCTTCGATGATTTTATGCGCATCGTTACGAACCACAGGTTCTATACGGTCAATTTTGCGTTCGGCATTAAAAATAAACTTGGTTTCAACCGTTTCAAATTCAATCGCACCACGAGTATCACGGGCGGTTTTCAACACACCGTACATACGATGAAGCTCTTCGAGGTGCGGTACCACCGATTGATAACGCTCACGTAGGTCTTCATCACCTTGTAGGATGTGAGACACTTTATTATACGTCAGACGAGCATGAGAATTCATGACCGCTTCATAGTGCTTGTAGCCCGAGAGCTTACCCGCTTCAGAGATGGTCATTTCACACACCATACATAAGCGGTCCACTTGTGGGTTCAATGAACATAAGCCATTCGATAACACTTCAGGCAGCATTGGAACCACTTGTGATGGGAAGTAAACCGAGTTGCCACGATTAATCGCTTCTTTATCCAGTGCCGTCTCTGGGCGAACATAATAGCTGACATCTGCAATCGCAACCCACAGGCGCCAACCGCCACCTTTTTTCGCTTCACAATATACCGCATCATCGAAGTCGCGCGCATCTTCACCATCGATGGTCACCAATGGTAAGTCACGTAAATCTACCCGGCCTTTTTTCGCTTCCTCTGGTACTTCTTCACCAAGATGAGCAATTTGCTTAGTCACCTCTTCGGGCCACTCACAAGGGATCTGGTGAGTATGAATCGCAATTTGTGTTTCCATACCAGGAGCCATATTCTCACCCAGTACTTCGGTCACTTTCCCCATCATGCTACGATTACGTGCACCACGGTCAGTAATTTCTATCACGACCACATTACCCATACGTGCGCCGGCACGGTGCTCATCGGGAATCAAAATGTCCTGATGAATACGGGAGTCATCTGGCACAACATACGAGCAACCTTGTTCGAAAAAGAAACGGCCAACAATCTGCCCATTTCTCGCTTCCAAAATCCGAATCAAGCGTCCTTCTTTACGACCTCGTTTATCGGTTCCTGATGGCTGAACCAAGACATAATCACCATGGATGATGGTTTTCATTTGGTGATGAGGTAAAAGAATGTCGTTATCTTTGCCAATACTGCCTTCTGGACGTACCCAGCCAAAGCCATCACGGTGTCCGATAACATAGCCTTTAATCAGTTCAAGTTTCTCTGGCAACACATAACATTGACGACGCGTAAACACGAGTTGCCCATCACGTTCCATCGCACGTAGGCGACGACGTAAGCCTTCATAATGATCTTCGCCTTGCAGCTCTAACGCAGCAAAGAGATCATTGCGGTTCATGGGAACATTCGCCTGTCTTAAAAATTCGAGAATGTATTCTCGACTGGGAATGGGGTTCTCGTAATTCTGCGATTCGCGCTCAGCAAATGGGTCTTGATTGGTCTTCTCTGACATAGATTGGCCTAATTGTGCTTGATAGGAAGGAAGCTGTTGTTAGTATATCTGAGTCAATGCCTAAGCTACAGTTACTGATAGAAAAACCTGATACAGCTGTAAAAAAAATGTTACTCTAACTCGCATACCATAGTCACTAAAATGCTTATGTCGGTGCCGAAACATGATGTTGGAACCCGTGGGCGAATACTCAAATTCATATCTATGGTGGTGCTACATCTAACTGAGTACAATAACATCTTATCAAAGGAATGGACACCTTATGCTGCTTTTCCAACGCTTAGGCTGGTTTTTCCGGCGCTATTGGCATACCTATTCGCTCGCACTCACTATGTTATTTATCGTCGGGCTCTTGAATATGGCAATCCCTTGGGTCATCGGCCGTTCTGTGGATCAAATCCTAGCGACTCACAGTATGGACAACACCCAACACTATCTGCTTATTCTACTGTTGTGTGGCATTGTGATTTATCTATTGCGCTATGGGTGGCGACGGCTTTTGTTTGGCACTTCATTTCATCTTGCAAACCTTTTTCGTCGCCAATTTTATCAACGGTTAACCAAGCAAGGCCAAGCATTTTATAGTGCCCATTCCACCGGAGACTTAATGGCGCGAGCCACCAACGATATCGATGCGGTTGAATCCGCGGCAGGCGAAGGGATTCTCTCTGGGTTTGACGGCATGACGACTTTTCTTCTCGTTGTCATCATGATGTTTGTGTTTATCGATTGGCGATTAGCAACCGTCGCCTTAATTCCCTTCCCTTTCATGGGCGTGTTCTTCTATCGCTTATCGAGTAAGATTCATCATCAATTTCGCGATACTTTAGACAAGTTTTCTACCTTAAACGAACAGACTCAGCAAGCCATTGTTGGCGTCAGAATGATTAAGGCGATGGGCCGCGAAGACATTGAGAAACAGCAATTTGACAAGATTGCCGAGCAAGCGGCACATAGCAATTACCATGTGGAGCGCTCAGAGGCCAAATTTGATCCTGTCATTCAAGTCAGCTTGGGATCATCAATGTTACTGACCTTGCTCATGGGCGGATGGCTCATCCATAAAGATCAATTAACCGTTGGCCAATTGACCAGCTTTAGTCTGTATTTATCTCAGTTGATTTGGCCAATGTTTGCCTTTGGTTGGCTAATGAATATTCTCCAGCGTGGCAATGCTGCTATCGGCCGTTTATATGAATTGCTCTCGCTACCGGACACCATTGAAGATGCCGGCGAACGCGTACCCAATAGCCATGAAGTCACCATGGCATCCTTAACCTTTACCTACCCGAATACACAACAGCCAAGCTTAATCGATATCGACCTGCACTTACCTGAGCAAAGTGTACTCGGTATTGCTGGCCCCACCGGCGCCGGTAAATCGACCTTACTCCAATTGTTAATGCGTTATTGGGAAGTCGATACTGGCGAGATCACACTGAGCGGCATACCACTGCAAGAGATTTCCTTGCATGCTTTGCGAGAACAGTTCGCCTATGTCCCACAAGATGCGTTCTTATTTAGCACCTCTATTTTAGAAAATATCCGTATGGGAAAACCGGAGGCCAGTGATGAGGACATTTACGAAGCCGCACGCTTAGCCGCTATCCATGATGATATTTTACAATTCCCAGAAGGCTACCAAACCTTAGTGGGTGAACGTGGCGTGACATTATCAGGTGGTCAAAGACAGCGTGTCTCGATTGCTCGAGCGCTCATCAGCGAAGCGCCGATTCTCATACTGGATGATGCGCTATCGGCAGTGGATGTCGGCACCGAGCAGACCATTATCAACCATTTACGTGCCAGAGAGTCACAGAGTGTCATCATTATCACCCACCGACTTTCTGCGATTGAACACGCCAATGAAATCATCGTGCTCTCCCATGGGAAAATTGCCGAGCGTGGCACCCATCAGCAACTCAGTCAAAATAGCGGATGGTATTCTCAAATGGTCGCCTATCAACAAATGGAGCAAGCGTTAGATAAGGAATATCATGACGAAGACTAATCATGGCAAACATTCTTCCGGAGCATTTAGCTTACTTATTGGCTATGTGTTTCAAGATCGGCCTCTACTTTATAAAGCATTAACCCTCGTGATCTTTGCCACCGCATTGGATGTGGTTGGACCGATGATTTCTAAAGTATTTATTGATAATTTCATCATCCCCGATTCGTATCCTCAATGGCCAGTGATTGGCATTACGCTCCTTTATGTATTGAGTATTGTACTTTCCACTGTACTTAAATATCAGCAGACCCTGAAGTTTGTCGATTTAGCACTCAATGCCGTATTGGATATTCGTAAACGTGCCTTCCACCACGTATTGAGTCTGCCAATGGCTTATTTTGACTATGCTCGTACTGGTCAATTAGTCAGCCGCATCACTAACGACACTGAATCAATCAAAGATGTGTATGTTCAGTTTCTTTCAAACGTCGTCTCCAACGTCATCATGCTATTTGGTATTTTAATTGCGATGGCCATTTTGGACATCCAGTTAATGTTGATTGCGTTAGCGTTAATGCCAGCGGTCGCATTAGTTATTTATATTTATCAGCGCCTTAGTGGTGGAGTGGTAGCAGAAAGCCGTCAATTACGCTCAGATATCAACGCCACGATCAGTGAATCGATTGGCGGTATGGCGGTCATTCAGTCCACTAACCAGCAAGACCCAAAACTCAAACAATTTAATCGTATTAATGACCGTCACTACCGTACACGTTTAAAAACAATGACCATCGCCAGCTTTCTCTTGCGCCCAGCCATCAACCTGATGAGTGTAATAGTCACCGCGGCTATTGTCTGGTTTTTTGGCATCAATGTGGTACAAGGCGTGACCGAAATTGGTGTCCTGTACGCGTACCTCAATTATCTCGGCCGCTTTACTCAGCCATTGATGGAAATCGCTCAACAATTCAGTTTGTATCAGCAAGCGATAGTGGCGGGCAGTCGCGTCAATACTTTACTTAGTGAGCCCACGATGGTTGAAAACCTCGATGCGCACGCTCAGTTGAGTAATGGACAGATTAGCCTCAATCAGGTTTACTTTGGCTATAACCCCGATAAACCGGTGCTTAAAGATATCAGTATTGATATTCCTGCTGGACACTTTTTCGCGGTGGTTGGGCATACTGGCAGTGGTAAAAGTACCTTACTCAGTTTGCTCCTGAATTTTTATCAGCCACAAGCTGGTCGTATTCAAGTCGATGGCCATCTATTGCAAGAGTTCAGTCATGATATGCTCAGACAAGGAATCGGATTTATTCCCCAAGAGCCCTTTATTCTCTCCTCTAGTATTTTTGACAATATTTCGATGGGAAGAGAATTTACTGCAGAACAAGTCGAAGTAGCCGCCAAAGAAGCACACTTGCATGATGTCATTATGGCGATGTCCGATGGCTACCAAACTCATCTTGGTGAAGGGGGCTCACGCCTATCCACTGGTCAGCGACAACAATTAATTATTGCGAGAGCTTTAGTCGGCTCTCCCAAAGTTTTATTGCTCGACGAAGCGACCGCCAATGTCGATAGTGAAACCGAGCAAGTAGTACAGAAAGCGTTAAATAACTTATATGGGCGAGTCACCATGATCGTCGTAGCGCATCGCTTATCGACAATACGCAATGCCGATACAATTCTTGTATTAGACGATGGTGAGCTAATTGAACAGGGAAATCATCAAGCATTGATGCGTATCGAACACGGTCGTTATCGTGCGATGTATGAGCTGCAGCAACAAGAACAGAAAGTGGCGTTAGCGGCTGGGTAGATCGAAGTAAACAACAGCTTGGGATCATTTTGTTTAGCAGGGAGTCAGTCTATTCCCTGCTCGGTTACCAATAGGTTTCCTCACGTTTTGCACGTGCAATAATATTCTGCGGCATACGCTGTTCCAACCCTTCTCGCAGCAGCGCAATGCGCTTATGCTGGCGCTGGTTGTCTGTCACTGAGTTATATAACCAGCGATATGCATCTTCATAGTCCAGTGGGCTGCCGTAATCACGTAATAACAACTCGGCTAACTGAATTCTTGCATTCAGATCCCCCATCCCCGCGGCTTCTCTTAAATATGGAATGGCGCGCTCACGATCCTGCTGCACAAAAGTACCATGTGCATAATAGCTGCCGACACGTTCTAATGCGGCAGGTAAACCTTGATGTGCGGCACTTTTAATATAATAGAGCCCGAGTTCTACATTTTTATCAACACACACTCCCCACGACAACATATCGCCATACAGGAACTCATATGAAGGCAAATTAATCCGCGTGGCACGAGCAATGATATCCTCGACCAATTGGCACTTATCCGCTTTCACTCGTTGTAAGTGTTTATTCTGCTCAATCAATCTGATGAGCTCAGACTCGCTGTAGATTGGCACCGGCTTGCCGACATCACCGATTTCGTTTGCTTTCGCACCGGATAATGAGACATATAGGCCCAACATCAGCGAAGCCGCGACAAATCGTAGCTTCATTGCTGCACTCTTAGTTCATAACTAGCCAATGATTTAAAGTATACGACGGCATACTGGCTAACCTGTTACTTTTATCGACCAAGCTTGCCATCTCTTTAGGCAAAACTTGTCGTTTAGCGGCAATTCTTTGCCATTAAGAACAGATGCTACTAAGTATAGTGACAAAAAAACCGACTCGTAAGTCGGTTTTTGTTAAATCAGCATTTGATTAAGCGTCAAATGGATGGAACTTGATGATGGTTTCACGGCGATCTGGACCAGTAGAAATCATATCTACAGGAACCCCCGTGAGTTCTTCAATGCGTTTGATATAATCAAGCGCTGCTTGAGGAAGCCCGTCAATTGATGTCACACCAAACGTAATATCCGACCAACCTGGCAGAGTTTCATAAATCGGAGTAATGTTTTCGTATGCATCAGCAGCAAGTGGAGACACTTCAAGCACGGTACCGTCTGCAAGCTGGTAACCGGTACAAATTTTCACTTCTTCTAAGCCATCGAGTACGTCAAGCTTAGTTAAGCAGAAACCGGTTACTGAGTTAATTTGCACAGCGCGGCGTAGAGCGACAGCATCAAACCAACCACAACGGCGTTGACGACCTGTCGTTGCACCAAACTCGGCACCTTTAGTGCCTAAGTGGTTACCCACTTCATCAGCCAGTTCTGTCGGGAATGGACCCGCACCAACACGTGTACAGTACGCTTTTACAATACCGCAAATGTAACCCAAGTGTGCAGGACCAAAGCCTGAACCCGCGGCAACACCACCAGCAGTGGTATTCGACGACGTGACATAAGGGTAAGTACCGTGGTCGATATCAAGCAATGTCCCTTGCGCGCCTTCAAACATGATTTTATCACCACGTTTACGAGCACCATCCAGTTCATCAGTGACATCGATAACCATAGACGTCAGTAAATCTGCATAGCTCATTGCTTGCTCAAGAACGTCTTCGTAACTTACTGGCTCAACTTTATAGAAGTGCTCAAGCTGAAAGTTATGGTATTCCATCACTGTTTTTAGCTTTTCAGCGAAGGTTTCTTTGTTAGCAAGATCGCCCACACGTAGACCACGACGAGCCACTTTATCTTCATATGCAGGGCCGATACCACGTCCAGTTGTACCAATCGCTTTCTTACCTAGCGCCGCTTCACGAGCCTGATCTAAAGCGATGTGATATGGCAGTATCAACGGGCATGCTTCAGAAATATAAAGGTTTTCTCGGACAGGAACGCCACGGTCTTCAAGTTCTTTCATTTCATGCAGCATCGCATCTGGCGATACAACAACGCCATTCGCAATAATACATTTTACACCTTTATGAAGGATACCTGATGGAATAAGGTGGAGGACTGTTTTTTCACCATCAATAACAAGCGTATGACCAGCATTGTGGCCGCCTTGATAGCGAACAACGTATTTGGCATCTTCGGTGAGAAGATCAACTATTTTTCCTTTTCCTTCGTCACCCCATTGAGTGCCGAGGACGACTACATTATTTCCCATTTTTCCAGTCTGATTGCTAGTTAAAAAAGGATTCTAGCACTGATCGATAAGCGATGCAGTCACTTTTTAAGCAAAAATAATTCATAAAAACAGCTTATTTATTACTTTTGGTTATTTATTTATAACTCATTCATCTGCATAGATTTTTATTGTTATATTTCCAAGGGTATCGATTGCGCCACGGTACATCCCTGAACTATTCATGGAAAAATGGGCATGGCCCCGCGCATCCATCGCGACTAAACCGCCTTCTCCACCGAGCTGTTTCAATTCTCCTTGAATAATAGCTTCACTGGCTGTGGTCGCATCTTCCCCTAAGTAGCGCATACGCGCAGCCACATCACCCGCGACCATTTTACGAATGAAAAACTCACCCATTCCAGTACAAGATACCGCAACATTACCATTTTCAGCATAAGTTCCGGCGCCAATGATCGGCGAGTCCCCAACACGACCATACTGCTTATTAGTGACCCCGCCAGTGCTGGTTGCTGCCGCTAAATTGCCTTGCTGATCGAGAGCGACTGCGCCAACGGTGCCGTGCTTATCATCATCGGGATAGTCCGACTCTGATAGCGCAAAACCCTCTGCTTGCTTCATTTTCAGTAACTGCTCATAACGACGCTCGGTAAAAAAATAGTCCTGTTCGGTAAACGCATAGCCGTTATCAAAGGCAAACGCTTCTGCGCCCTCACCAATCAAAAATACGTGCTCACTGTCTTGCATCACTTGGCGAGCGAGTTGAATTGGATTTTTGATATGTTTGACACCAGCGATAGCCCCCACATTCTGGTCCCGCCCATTCATGATAGCAGCATCCATCTCGACCATTTCTTTACTGGTCATCACAGAGCCTTTACCGGCATTAAATAAAGGCGAGTCTTCCATTACCGTCACGGCATTGACTACCGCATCAACCGCGCTGCCGCCTTGAGCTAATACCGCTTGTCCGGCACGCAATGACTTTTCGAGTTGCAGTAAAAATTCATCGTGTAATTCCTGAGTCATCTTTTCACGTAGAATCGTTCCAGCACCACCGTGAATTGCAATAGAAAAAGGCTGTGGCATCGTGTTATCCCGTTAATCTGATTATGTTTATAGATAAAAAAAGCGCAAACGGAGCCATGCTCGTTTGCGCTTCATTGCTTACTTATTCAAAGACCACACTGCCTCAAGGAGTGCTCGCTCCATGAATTAGTGAGAGCAGTTTTCATCGTGTACGTGGCCATCATCTTGGTGAGTATGACCATGTTCGATTTCTTCTTCTGTTGCAGCGCGGACAGCAACTACTTCAACATCAAATGTCAGTGTTTTGCCTGCAAGCATGTGGTTACCATCAACCACAACTTCGTCACCATCGACTTCTGTGATTTCCACTGGCACAGGACCTTGGTCTGTATCAGCAAGGAAGCGCATACCGACTTCAATTTCATCAACGCCTTGGAATACATCAGCTGGAACACGCTGTACCAACATGTCGCTGTGCTCACCGTACGCATCGTCAGGAGAAATAGTCACAGAGAATGAATCCCCTGCTTCTTTACCTTCCAGTTCACGCTCTAGACCAACGATTAAATTACCTTTACCGTGCAGGTAATCTAATGGAGCTTCCGTTGTAGATTGATCCACAACCACACCGTCTTCTAGTTTTACTTGGTAAGCCAGACTTGCTACCACATCGTTTTCAATTTTCATAACAGCTCCAAAGAGTCGATTTTTGTTTAGCCTTCATTGTCAGCTAAAGCATAGATTAGATAAAGGCTATTTTGAAGATCCTCACAAGAATCTCAATTATTCTGGCTTAAAAATCCCAATCATGTGCTCTTGAGTGTGTTTCGACCCTTGCGCTTCTTTCGGAACGCGTTGATCCTTGTGGTGACATTCGACACATTCAACCATTTCAATATTATTTTCTATCCACCAGCGCAGCGTATCTTCAGCATGACAGCTCGGACAGTTTGCGCCAGCAATAAAGCGTTTTTTGATTGTCACGGTCATTTACTCCTCATCCCATTGACCAAAGGCTCGGCGATCACTTTCCATTTCACGCCCAAAAATTTCTTCCAACTCTTTACGTGCCGCTTTGGCTCGTAATGATACTTTTTTATCTTCGTCTTGATTCGGTAATAGCTGGGTCAGCATTGCGGTATCCAGACGTTCAAAGTGATTTTCTGCACGTCGGGCTTGGTATGGGTGCATACCTAACGCGATTAAGGCTTTACGGCCTAAATCTAAGGCACCGAGAAACGTTTCCCGAGAATAACCAGACACATCAAGATTGATAAGCTGATAGGCCTCAACACGACTGCGTGCACGAGCCAATATTTTCAAATTGGGAAAATGTTGTTGGCACAAATTCACAATATTGAGCACCTCTTCGGGCACATCGGTACAAATAACAATCGCTTCCGCTTTATCTGCCCCCGCCGAGCGTAATAATTCTAAACTTGATGCGTCACCGTAAAACACTTTATACCCAAACTTTCGTAATATTTTGATCTGACTCGCATCGCTTTCTAATACCGTCAGCTTAATTTTATTGGCATATAATAAACGACCAATAACCTGACCAAACCGGCCGAAACCTGCAATGATTACTCGGGGCTCTTTATCTTGCACATCGTGACGTAATTCATTGATATCTTGCTGGTTCAACTGACGTGATAACCAATATTGCTGAATTTTGAGGATCAGTGGCGTGGTAACCATGGATAAACTCACAATCACGAGCAAATAATCCACCTGATCTTTGGATAACAATTGATCGGCTTGTGCTGCGGTAAAGAGCACAAAAGCAAACTCGCCCCCTTGGCTCAAAATGGCGGCCATTCTGCTTCTCGCCCCAGAACCAGTGCCTGCGATACGCGCGAGCAAATAGAGAATCCCCCCTTTAATCGCCACCAACAGCACCACAGAAAGCACAATCATCCATGGGTGAATTAATAACAGCCCAAGATCGACAGACATACCAATCGCGATAAAAAACAGCCCGAGCAGCAGCCCTTTAAATGGCTCGATAGCCACTTCAAGCTCATGACGAAATTCACTTTCTGCCAGTAGCACACCGGCAATAAATGCGCCTAGCGCCATTGATAATCCCAGTTGCTCCATCATTAAGGCAATGCCAATAACTAATAATAAAGAAGCGACCGTAAACAGTTCTCGAACCCCTGTGACGATGATATAACGAAAAATCGGGCTCAATAAATAATGGCCACCGACCATCAAACCGATAATACCCAAAATCATCCACAGACCGTCTAGCCAACTTCCGCCGGAAACGCCGGCTAAAGCGGGCATCAAAGCGAGCATTGGGATCACGGCAATGTCTTGAAACAACAAAACAGAAACCCCGGTTTGCCCGGTTTCTGTTCTCGATAATTCTTGCTCCTCAATCACTCGCAATGCAATTGCGGTAGATGATAATGCGAGCCCCATACCAATTACTAAGCTGGTGCGCCAATCCAAACCGACGGCACTAGCGATGCTCGACAATATGCCTGTAGTAATCACCACTTGCGCGCCGCCCATCCCTAAAATAGGCATACGCATTTTCCAGAGCTGCTTAGGGTTTAACTCTAATCCGATTAAAAATAATAACAGCACCACGCCAAATTCGGCGAAGTGCAAAATAGCTTGTACATCGCTAATTAGACTGAGTCCCCAAGGTCCAATCGCAACTCCCGCCAGTAAATAACCAATGACGGAGCCTAATCCCAAGCGCTGTGCAAGCGGGACAGCAATGACAGCCGCAGCTAAAAAGATTGAGCCGCTTTGTAATAACTCTGTGGTTGATGTTGCCATTCTTTCTCCTAAATCAATTCAGGGTTATCTAGCCAATTTTTATACTGCTCGGCTTGTTGGTAACGTTCCAGATCGGAGATATTACGCGCCCAATATAGTACAAGAGGTTCAATCCAATGGGTGCGACATAACGCTGAGGTAATCTCAAACGGACGCAATAAATCGTGGATAGTAAAACGGTTATAACCCCGAGTACTAAACGCGTCTTCTCGCCCTCCCGTGGTGATCACATGACGCCAGTATTTACCTTTAAGTGCACTATAGTCACCAAATGCAAACCCTTTACCAAGCACACAGTCAATCCATTCTTTGAGTAAAGACGGGCATGAGTACATATACAATGGGTGTTGAAAAACAATCACGTCGTGAGACAAGAGGCGTTGATGCTCGGTGTGTACATCAATAAAAAAATTCGGATATGTCGCATATAAATCGACAATCGTAACATGCTCTAGTTGGCGCGCTTTACGAATCAGTATCTTATTCGCAACAGACTGATCGGGATCGGGATGCGCATAGATGATTAATATTTTTGGCAAAGGTTTTGCCGAAGAGTGCGACTCAGTCATACCTAATTACCTTTCCCTAACATGTTTTTTAAGTCATTTGTATCATAACTCAATTTGTATAATGATCGACATTTATCCTGAGAACCCCTACTATTCCTTGCGCAATTTCGAGGAAAAGCAACCTATATGATTATCTTCTCAGACATACAGTTACTTCGTGGCGGAAAACCGCTACTTGATGGGGCATCCGCCACCATTCATCCCGGCGACAAGGTGGGTCTTGTTGGCAAAAACGGTTGTGGTAAATCCACATTATTCGCCTTACTCAAAGACGAGTTATCTCTTGATGGTGGGAATTTAAGCCAACCAACCCAATGGGAGCTTGCTTGGGTTGCGCAAGAAACCCCAGCCTTAGAACGCACCGCGCTTGATTATGTGATTGATGGTGACCGTGAATACCGTCGTTTAGAGCAAGATCTTGAACAAGCGAACCTCGAAAATAACGGTAATCGGGTGGCTGAGCTGCATGGTAAAATGGAAACCATTGGTGGCTACAGCATTAATGCGCGCGCCGCTGAGCTGCTCGACGGTCTTGGCTTTAGCCAAGAAAAAATGCAATGGCATTTGACCCAATTCTCTGGCGGCTGGCGGATGCGTCTCAACCTAGCGCAAGCGTTGTTATGCCGCTCTGATCTTCTGTTACTCGATGAGCCAACCAACCATTTGGATTTAGACGCGGTGATGTGGCTCGAGCGCTGGCTACAAAATTACCCTGGCACACTCATCATCATTTCTCACGACCGAGATTTTCTTGATCCGATTGTCAACCGTATCGTGCAAATCGAGAATCAACACCTCAATGAGTACACGGGTAACTACTCGTCGTTTGAAACGCAACGTGCGCAAAAACTGATGTTGCAGCAAGCCATGTATGAAAAGCAAAAGAAGCAAATGTCGCATATGCAAAGCTATATCGACCGCTTCCGCTATAAAGCCTCTAAAGCTCGCCAAGCGCAGAGTCGAATTAAAGCACTAGAAAAAATGGAACAAGTCTTACCGGCACAATTTGATAACCCATTTACCTTTGAGTTCCGTGAACCAGACGCACTTCCCAACCCGATCATAATGATGGACGAAGTGCATGCAGGCTACGGCGATACATTGATTCTCAAAAATATTCGTTTTAACTTGGTACCGGGAAGCCGGATAGGATTGCTTGGCCGCAATGGTGCAGGTAAGTCGACACTCATCAAGCTACTGTCTAATGATTTATCGCCACAGGCGGGTGAATTAAGTTATTCACAGGGCGTAAAAATTGGCTATTTTGCCCAGCATCAACTTGAGACACTGCATCCCGAAGAGACACCGTTACAGCATTTAATGCAAATTGCGAGTCATCAAACGGAGCAGCAGTTGCGTGATTATCTTGGCAGCTTCGGGTTCCAAGGAGATAAAGCTTTAGATCCGGTCGGTCCATTTTCCGGCGGTGAAAAAGCACGGTTAGTGTTAGCGCTCTTGGTCTGGCAAAAACCCAACTTATTGTTACTCGATGAGCCGACCAACCACTTGGATTTGGATATGCGCCAAGCCTTAACGATGGCTTTGCAAAGTTATGAAGGCGCGATGGTGATTGTCAGCCATGATCGCTATTTATTACGCGCCACAACCGATGACCTCTATCTGGTGCACGATCAGCAAGTGGTGCCATTTGATGGCGATTTGAATGATTACTACAAATGGCTCACTGATCAGCAAAAAATTGCTCGCAAAGAAGTCTCAGATGCCAATAGTAATCCTGACAAAGACACCGGTAATAGCGCGGCAGCGAAGAAAGAACAAAAGCGCCGCGATGCCGATTTTCGCAAACAAACCGGGCCAATTCGCAAAAAGTTGACACAACTCGAAACCAAGCTCGATAAATTGAATGCGCAAATAGCAGAAGCTGAAGCCGCACTTTCTGATACACAGTTGTACGATATTGAGAACAAAGCCAAACTCACAGATATTCTCGCCAAGCAAGCTGCCAGCAAATCCGCGCTGGAAGAGGTTGAAATGGAGTGGATGATGCAACAAGAAACCCTTGAGGCAATGGAGAAGGAATATAATCAGTAATGAATAAACAGGCCCCTCGTCTTTTAACACTGGATCAACTTTGGCAGTTCAGCTTGCAATACTACAGTGCGCGCGAGATCAAAGAGGCCTGTTTACACTTACAAAATCATTTCCATGGTAACGTCAACTTACTGCTCACCCTCAAGTGGCTCGATGAAGCCAAGTTGACGTTTGCTCCGCAAGATTGGAGCACATTGACACACAGTTTAACGAGCATCGAGTCGTTGCTGCGTGATTACCGCGAGCTACGGCGCAAACTCAAAACCCAAGTGAGTGATGCTGTATACAAAGAAACACTCCACTTCGAACTGCAACTGGAAAAACAGCAGCAAACCGCGCTCGTTAACTGTATCAATACATTAGAGTTACATCACTGTGATACGCCACAACTTGTCGAACAATATTGTCTACAATTAGGAGCAGAACGTTTAGCTCGTATTTTTGTACAACCTGTACAGGCTCATCATCACACCCCTTAAACGAAGGTGCTTACTATCATGGACGTGTTTACTCCCGCGGCCGGAATGACCAACCCCCATTTGCAAACCATATTACCGCGTTATTTCCGTCGTCAGCCGCTATTCTCTCCCTACCGCGAAACCATCGA
>JBQGON010000068.1:0-16868 GCA_052087065.1 Vibrio sp.
AATTATGCTCAAAATGGCTGTCTAGCTAAGGGTTTGAAGCTATTAGATCATATCTGTTAACAAAGTGCGATCCCGCCCTGCTGCTGCGATGGACACAGAAAACCTCACAGTGGACCGCCACCGATCTCCTAGACAAATTTCGCCTACAGAGCGTTTTAACGTAATAGTTCCGACTGAGCTTCTCGATTACAGATAATTGTTCAGCGACTCAGACATCACCAGAGATATAGCGTTTTTTTAAAATATCATTGTGTTCTTCAAAACAAGCAATTTTCTTTTCAATTTCCCATATTTTAACCTATTCAAGTATCATTAGTGTGGATTTTTCCTCCCCCTAGAATCGGCCGCTGAGTAATTCTTTTCAAAAATAAGCAAGGCTATTCCAAATAGAAACTTGGGGCTAAAAGTCGGTCTTGTTCGTTTAGTTATATCGCCACCGACATCTTTATGGGATATATAATTAACACCTATTCTCAAATGACCAAATTGACTATGCTACTACTTAGAGGGCCTCAGGCTCAGAAAACATATAAACCTACAGGGTTCACATAAATCATACATTTAAGTGGTGTAGGCGAATGGAACGTATAAGTTTTAATAGTATGCGGTTTTTTGAGCGTGATGAACATTCTTCTGTGCATTCAGTTTTGTATCGCAATTTTTTATAGAACCGCTTGATTGCATTCCTAATAAACTCGTATGGGTATTCGCTATCGATACTATTACGTATAGAGCTGATGAATAATGAAACCAGACATCATCATCAAACGCACCGGCATTCACCGGATTTTGTATAGTTTTGTCCATAGTTTTAATGGGCTGAAGTGGCTGTGCCAAAATGAAGCCGCATTTAAACAAGAGCTATTACTGTTTGTGCCACTCACTGTGGTGGCCTTTTGGCTTGAGCTACCTGCAATCCACACCTTGTTAGTGATTCTGAGTATGGTCTTCGTCTTAATAGCCGAAATGATCAATACCGCTATCGAAGTGATGATTGATCGGGTTGGATTGGAGTATCACTTGTTATCCGGCGTGGCTAAGAACATCGGTTCCGCACTTGTCCTTATCAGTATTCTTTGTTCACTATCCGTTTGGGGAACCATCTTATGGCTACATTAATGCCTCGTAAAAATAGCCTGCTAAAAGTTGGCGTACTACAGCCGTTACTGTGCTTTTTTATTGTGGATTTGCTCATTCTTAGCTTGTCACGGTTGTTGCTCTCCATTTGGCAAAGTGAGCGAGCCTTTGCTGAGAGCAGTCACTATGCGCAAATTTTTATTGGCGGGCTGCGCATCGATCTGTCCTCATTAGGTTATCTCTTCGCCCCCGCTCTTTTACTGATAATTATCGCGACCTTAATACGGCTCCCGCAATACTTACGCCTGCCTCTTAAATTTTACCTCGTGGGGGGAAGCTTATTCATTCTCTTCTTTGAGTTAATCACCCCCACTTTTATCATCGAATACGATTTACGCCCCAACCGCTTGTTTCTCGATTACTTGGTTTACCCAAAAGAAGTGTCCTCGATGCTGTTCGCAGGGTATAAAACCGAGATTGCTATTGTGCTGGCAGGTCTTGCATTTTCGGGGTGGTTATTGGCCAAACTGTTTGACCGTGTTTGGCGCTGTGAGAGCAAAGGTCTATTCTTTCGGCAAATTGCGATGCAGTTCGTGGTCACGTGTTTGCTTGTGTTGGCGGCACGAGGAACATTAGAGCACCGCCCCATCAACCCGGCGTTAGTCGCCTTTTCAACCGACCATTTATTAAATGATTTGAGCGTAAATTCGGCCTATTCTGTCGCCTTTGCTTGGAAACAAGCAAGAGATGAAAAATCAAGTGCTGATTACTATGGGCCGATGAAACAATCGGTTCTGCTCGAGCATATTCATAGTACGATGCAAAATAAACACGCAGAATTTCTCGATTCCAGCGCTCCCACTAAGACAATGCATACATCAAGCTTTCCACAACGTAAGAAAAATCTCGTGATTTTACTACAAGAGAGCTTAGGCGCTCGGTATGTGGGCAAGCTTGGTGGGCTACCGCTAACGCCTAATCTTGATAAGATCATGGATGAAGGTTGGAACTTCACCCATTTATACGCCACTGGTACACGGTCAGTCCGCGGCATTGAAGCGGTGGTGACAGGCTTTACCCCCACCCCAGCACGCTCAGTAGTTAAGTTAGGTAAGTCGCAACAAAATTTCTTCACCCTCGCGAGTTTCCTCGGTCAGCAGGGTTACCATACGCAATTTATTTATGGCGGCGAAGCGCACTTTGACAACATGAAGACGTTTTTCTTAGGCAATGGTTTTCAAGATATTGTCGAAGGCAGTGATTTTGCAAACATTAAATTTTTAGGCTCTTGGGGCGCTTCTGACGGTGATTTATATACCCAAGCGGATCGCGAGTTCACCCAACTTAATCAACAAGGTAAACCGTTCTTCAGTTTAGTTTTTACCTCATCGAATCATTCGCCTTATGATTATCCGGATGGAAAAATCACCCCCTATGATAGTCCTAAACAGACACGCAATAATGCGGCCAAATACTCGGACTACGCGCTGGGCGAGTTTGTCAAAAAAGCCAAACAATCCGATTACTGGAAGAACACTATTTTTGTTGTTGTCGCCGATCATGACTCCCGAGTACAAGGGGCGAACTTAGTGCCAGTTCGTCACTTCCATATCCCTGCGGTCATTTTTGGTCATGATGTCCCACATAAAGTCGAAAGCCGACTGGCCAGTCAAATCGACCTTGGCCCGACTTTATTGTCTTTGATTGGCGCATCCGGCTCTCACCCTATGATTGGCAATGATTTCACCAAGCCGATGTCCGAATCACAACCCCGAGCGATGCTGCAGTACGATAAAAACTTTGCTTATGTGAAAGGCGATAAAGCCGTTATTTTTCAGCCTGAGAAACCGCCACTGACGTTTTTATTAAAGGGCGAAGAATTGATCCCAAGTCAACCTGATGAGGCGCTGACTCAAGAAGCCCACGCTTATGCCAACTTTGGTAGCATGGCTTACCAGAAGGGCTGGTACACACCGTAGGCATTCGTTTTTTATTATTTCGCAGATTTAGCTAGGCAGAAGCTTTACAGCCAACGTACTGATACGCGGCTTGCATATAAAGCGGATAGGAGTAATAAATGCCCTGTGCGCATGCGCCGTTCAGTAAAGCAAACTCATGTTGAGGCTCATCTTTGACCCCATCAACAATAACGGTCGGTACATAGGTTGGCAATTTTTCAAACACTGACCACTTCTTAGGGTTCTGTATAAGATAGGCAGAAAAGTCTGGGGCCAGCTTAACGCCATCCCATTCTCTTAACTTCACGTATTGGTTATGTGTCGATTGACGGGCATCGTAATTGTCTAGCCAGAACTCAACGCCCGCTTGTTTTAACTGACGAACATGGTTAACAAGCTGAGTGAATTGCGCCTTATCTAAGTCATAACCATCCAGTTCAAAGACTAAATTAGGAACGCTGAGTGAGAGTATTTGTTTGAAAAATTCAGCGTCATTGAGATCGCTCATATCCAAATTCACACTCACGCGGCACTGCGTTATTTGAATAAACTGAATCGCGAATTTGACTTGTTGAATCACTAACGATCGTATGCAATCGATGTCATTATGTAGGAAGAAATTGCTCGCACGATAGTCTTCGCCCGAATTAAATTGCATTTCAGGTAAACATTCAAAGCCGAATAACGCTTGATTATCTTGTGTAAAAATCGGTTGGAAGGTCGGTGTAAAAGACACCAGTAAAACACCGTCCGAACTTAGCACATTGCAGTGCTCACCTTTTTTTTCAATAACGTTTTTCATAATATACGCTTTGCTTTTTTCTCTTACCTAACATTATCCACAAGAATGGGATTACGCCCCAATAGGCTCTAAACGAATTCTGAGGACACCTGTCTATCTACGAGGGTGAATACTAACAGACTTACACGGAATCAAAATACATTGATAATGTTATTAGATACATTTTCCGGCATACCGTTCCATAAAATGCGTTTAATAAGTAATATTTTCGTTTTTAAGACAAAGTAATGAGAATTATTCGTAAATTTACGTATAAAAACAGGGAAATGGCAGGATTAATCGTCAGCGCGGCATCAAGCGGCCAACAGAGTAGCAATAAAGCGAATCACCGCATGGTCGTCATCCCCAGAGAGCGTTTCTAGCCAAATCGCCTCACTATAATGTTCGGCTTTTAACAACAAAAGGCTGCCTTCAAAATCCACCAGCCATGTATGCAAATCAGCCTCTATCTGACGCTCTTTAACCGTGGCAGACAATAATGAGACCAGCTCTTCGCCTACGACCGGAAAAGAATCAAAGTCCCATGTGGGGGTATGAATTAATAACTTACCTTGAGCAAGAAACGCGGTATCGACGGTAAAATCAGCCATGATGGGTTAAATGCTCCTGAATTAAGTCGAGAAACGCGTCAGCGTATTTATCTAGCTTACGTTGACCGACACCGTTGACCGCTAGCATCTCGCCATAAGAGGTCGGTAACATCTCGGCCATTTCAATTAACGTGGCATCATTGAAGACCACATAAGGCGGTAATTCTTCTTCGTCGGCAATACTTTTACGTAGGTTACGCAGCTTCGCAAATAACTTCTTATCGTAGTTTTTACTCGATAGCTTGTCCGCCTTGGCAGAACGCGAGGCAGTATCTAAACGTGGCACCGCTAACTCTAATTCCATATCACCGCGCAGCAGCGGTCTGGCTTCTTCGGTTAACTGAAGGGTCGAGTTACGGGTAATATTTTGATGTAATAACCCTTTGTGGATGAGTTGACGGAAAATACTTACCCAGTAATCATGACTATGATCTCGCCCTAGCCCATAAGTCGAGATTTTATCGTGGCCATTCTCGCGGATACGAATATTCTGCATCCCTCTCAGAACTTCAACAATATAGCTCACCCCAAAGCTTTGATTCACTCGATAAACGCAAGATAAAGCTTTGCGCGCCTCTTCGGTGGCATCAAAACGTTTCGGCGGGTCCAAGCACACGTCACAGTTACCGCAAGGCGTATCGCGATACTCACCAAAATAATTCAATAACACTTGTCGACGACAGGTTTGCGCTTCAGCAAAACTATTCATCGCATTGAGTTTATGCGCCTCGACTTGCTTTTGAGGGCCATCTTCTTTCTCATCTAACATTCGGCGTAACCAGTTAATGTCAGATGGGTCATATAACATCACCGCCTCTGCTGGTAATCCATCGCGCCCGGCACGGCCAGTTTCCTGATAGTAAGACTCAATGTTGCGCGGAATATCAAAATGTAGAACAAACCGAACATTGGGCTTATTAATGCCCATACCAAAGGCAACGGTTGCCACAACAATTTGCACATCATCGCGCTGGAATGCCTCTTGTACCCAAGCGCGCTCATCCGTTTCCATCCCGGCATGATATCCCGCAGCACGGATATGATTATTGCAAAGCTTCTCGGTCACCATTTCTACTTTTTTACGACTACCGCAATAAATGATACCGCACTGACCACGCTGTGTGGTGGTGATATAGCGAACCACTTGCGCGACCGGTTTGTGCTTTTCCATTAATGTGTAACGAATATTAGGACGGTCGAAACTCCCCAAATACACATGAGGCTCCACCAAACTTAAACGGCTCAAAATATCACTGCGCGTGGCATCATCTGCCGTTGCAGTCAACGCCATCATTGGCACATGCTGAAAGCGTTGCTTGAGTTGCCCTAACGCTGCGTATTCGCGGCGAAAATCGTGCCCCCACTGTGAAATACAGTGTGCTTCATCGACGGCGATCATCGCAATATTCATGGTATCAAGGCGGTCGATAAAATCGTTGGTCAATACCCGCTCAGGTGAGACATACAAAAGCTTAAGTTCCCCAGTGTGAATACGGCTATACACACGCTGCAAGGCTTCACGAGTCATCGTGGAATTAACGCACTCAGCGGAGACGCCATTGGCTTTCAATTGGTCGACTTGATCTTTCATCAATGAAATAAGAGGAGAAATGACCAGAGTGATGCCATCCATCACTAACGCAGGAATTTGGTAACACAGCGATTTTCCCCCACCTGTTGGCATGATCACTAAACTATCTTGACCGGCCATCGCTGCTTCAATCACTTCTTGCTGCCCAACACGGAATGTCTGATAACCAAACACGTCACGCAGTACCGATTGTGGGTTCATAGGAGTATCAGATTGTTCAGCAGTTAAAGTAGCAGTCATGCGGATCTCTGTTTATGGGGAAGTCGATAAGTCGCCTACTTAAGCAGTCGCTCATTAGACCGCACATTGTAGAGGGGTTCGCTGGCGAATAAAACCGCAAAATTAACGTCAGTATTTATCCCCGTACTATTTCACTGGATTTACCGCTGAATTTTCTTTGCCCGCTAATCACTCTCAATCTAATTTGCTAATCTTGTTTCGATATCACTCGTGAAAGTTCACACAATAAAATGCAATATTTATTCACTTACATAACATATGTGCGCTGGATCACCTTTGCTTATTATCTATACTCCCAACGTCTATCACTCCATGGTGGTAAGTAGAGCGAATCACCTATTCCCTTTGTGAGAGATCTCTTACACAGGCAGTAGGACATATCTCTTTATACGTGGGATTACAGATAGAAAATAAACATAAGTTATTGATAAATAATAACCAGTAGGTAATTTGAGCATTTTTTTCTTCATAATCTTCTGATCTCTCCATTGTCGAAAATTTCGAAATGAGTAATATGAATTCCATCGACAGGGAGTCGGTAGGAAATGGAAAAAGACCAAGGATTTGGGTCATCTTCAGGAAGAAGATTTGGTTGTTCAGGATGAATAATCAGCACGGATAGCAAAGCGGACAATGAACGGACGCATTTCGTTACTAGGATGGTAACGACAAAGGAATGAAACAGGATCACCTCTCGGATGAGGCAAGGAAAAAACATCAGGAAGATGTTAGGGACACCGCTCAGGGAACAAGTGATGAGAGCTAACTCGGATAGTTAGTGGACCAGGATAGGTCAAGGACACCGCTAGGATGGCGATGAAAGGATTAAGCTGAAGGATTCAGCACACTTATCAAGGAATTGATGCAGGGAGCATTCTTCGTAGCTGGATTGCTGCAAGTAAGACTATAACCCCGATGGGCTTTTGCCCTCGGGGTTTTTCTTTTTCTATCAATAACGTCTCTCGCTGAAAACAACGCCGCTGCGATTCTCCCCCTCTAAGATGAGAGAGGGAGCGACAATAGCAAAGCCGGCAACATCAATACGGCGATAATGACAAAGAGCTTACATCTTTTCTAATTTCGCGTAGGCAGTCACCAACCATTTAATCCCTTCCCCATTAAAAGCCACTTGCACTCGGCTTTGCGGACCGCTGCCTTCAAAGTTAATGATCGTACCTTCGCCAAACTTAGGGTGGGACACGCGCGCGCCCAAGGTAAATCCGGTCTCATTAAAGTTTTCTTTAACCGCCGTTTGGCTAAAACGTCCGGTATTGGTGGGTCGCGTGACTTGCGCCTTCATTCGAACTTCATCTAAACAGTGCTCTGGCAATTCACGAATAAAGCGCGACTGCTTATGGTATTTATCTTGTCCATATAAACGTCGCATCTCTGCGTAAGTGATATAAAGCTTCTTCATTGCTCGCGTCATACCGACATAGCATAAGCGACGTTCTTCTTCCAAGCGTCCCGCTTCCTCTGCCGACATTTGACTTGGGAACATGCCTTCTTCGACACCGACCATAAATACCAATGGGAACTCTAAGCCTTTGGCGCTGTGAAGCGTCATCAGCTGTACCGCATCATCAAATTCATCAGCCTGCCCTTCCCCCGCTTCCAGTGCGGCATGAGTTAAGAAAGCCGTCAACAACGACATGTCTTCCGCTTCCTCTGGCATGACAAATTGACGCGTTGCTGTGACCAATTCTTCCAAGTTCTCAAGACGGGCTTTGGATTTCTCACCCTTCTCTTGTTCATACATGGTGTACAAGCCAGACGTGTGGATCACATGATTAGTCTGCTCGTGCAGCGGTAACTCATGCGTATCATCTTCCAGCGCATTAATCAGCTCAACAAAGCGGCTTAATGCTGACGAGGCTCGCCCAGTCAATACTTTCTCATTGAGTAACGCGATACTCGCATCCCACATCGTGCAACCACGATCGCGAGCGGCAAAGCGGATCGTCTCAAGCGTTTTGTCACCTAAACCTCGCGTTGGAGTATTCACCACACGCTCAAACGCGGCATCATCATTACGGTTCGACATCAAACGCAAATAACTCAAGGCATCTTTGACTTCTAGACGATCGAAGAAGCGCATACCGCCATAAATACGGTACGGTAAATTCGCTTGCAGCAAAGATTCTTCCAGTACGCGAGATTGCGCATTATTACGATACAAAATAGCCGTATCGGATAGCGCTCCACCCTGCTCGTGCCACTCTTTAATTTTATTGACCACAAAGCGAGATTCATCAATCTCATTAAATGCCGAATAAACAGAGATAAGCTCTCCATCTTGGCCTTCGGTCCAAAGCTTTTTCCCCATTCGCTCTGTATTATTTGAAATCAGCGAGTTGGAAGCTTCCAGTATGGTGCCTGTCGAGCGATAGTTTTGTTCTAAGCGGATGGTTTTTACGCTAGGAAATTCAACGGTGAATTTTTCGATATTTTCAACTTTAGCGCCACGCCAACCATAAATCGATTGGTCGTCATCACCGACAATCATCACATGCGCATCAGGCCCGGCCATAATGCGCAGCCAAGCATACTGAATGTTGTTGGTGTCTTGAAACTCATCCACCAAAATATGTTTAAAGCGAGCTTGGTAATGTTCGCGGATATACTTGTTATCTCGCAACAACTCTAAACTACGCAGCAAAATCTCAGCAAAATCGACCAATCCAGCGCGATCACACGCATCTTGATAGGTGGAATACAATTTCAGGTAGGTTTGTGTCACCGGATCATGGTAAGCATCAATGTGCGATGGACGTAATCCCTCATCTTTTTTCCCATTAATCCACCATGAGACTTGTTTGGGCTGCCACTGCTTTTCATCAAGGTTTTGCGCTTTGATGATGCGACGCAAGAGGCGCTGCTGATCATCTGAATCAATGATTTGAAAATCTTCCGGTAGCTTAGCATCCAGATAGTGAGCACGCAGAATGCGGTGACAGATACCATGAAACGTACCATTCCACATTCCCGATGAACTGCCCATCATCAGCTCATCAATCCGCCCGCGCATTTCTCGTGCCGCCTTATTGGTAAAGGTCACCGACATAATAGAAAACGGAGAGGCTTGCTCGACCGACATTAACCACGCAATACGGTGCACCAGTACGCGGGTTTTGCCACTACCGGCCCCTGCTAATATGAGCAGATTTTCCAACGGTGCCGCGACCGCTTCACGTTGTTTATCATTTAAACCGTCGAGTAAAAGAGAGGGATCAATCATGGCTAAGCTACTGGTTATTTATACATAGAGAAAAATATTATAACCCTAAACCCCGTCAAGATGCTTCCCTAGTAACCAATTTCTTTAGAGGATGTGTGATTTTTAAACAATAAGACGAATATTCACCCGCCTTGCGCATGCATATAGCAGAGTAGTGTGACACCCGTATTTATAAAAAATCACATTATTAAACAATTGCTTATAATTTATATTTCTCTCTTATTTTATAAAACCGTCACGTTGTCGTCATGAAAGCTTGCTACCGTCTCAGCGTCTGCATAGTCAGCACACACTTTAATCCTCAACGGTCCTTTTGTTTTTTTGCAAGGAATGCACTCTCATGCTTTTAAAATATCCTTCTCGCTACTTAGCTATAACGGCAATGGCCTGTGCCATTAGCGCTTGTCATGATGATACGACCCCCGAAATACCGGATGCGCCGCAAGCGACGTTAGGTGCACAGTCTATTGCTATCCCGACATTATCTGGAGACGATGTGGCGATCGTCGATGGCCAACTGCCAATCAATAACGATAACCGCGTCGCACGCGCCTACGTAGAAACTTACAGTCCGATTCTGCAAATTTTGCGCGGCTTTGATGAGATTTGGTACCAAGGTGACAATACTTGGGCGAACTTTGCCGACGCCGATGTGTTTAATAGTCCCTCAAATACACAAGGTGCCCCAACAGCACAAGGTGGCGCCTCAAAGAGCACTCAGCATGTCCTCAAACGTCTCTTTAATCACACCCAAGTTCGTAATCAAAAAGTGTGGCATGAAAACTTTGATTATGTTCGTACGCTCACGCGTCAAGGTCAAAGCCAACCTGATGTGGATCGCAATAATAAGTCCGCCATGGCATTGGCGTATCTCGATGATCAACGTGAAAAAGGGTTCAGCATTACATCGGGATTAGGTCCGCTCGCCAAACTCTACCGTGATGGCGCGAATTCCACTTCGCCCTTTTCTGTCGATGCTAACGGCACGGTCTCTCTCAATAATCACACCATGGATATTGTAAAGAACACCTATCAAAAAGGGCTAGCCAACGGTACCAATTACGGAACAACAGAAAAAGATGGCCAAACCACGCCGTTAAACAACGTGGTGTCATTACTCAATCACATTCGTGACTATGGCGCCTCGACAGAAGCGCCAAAATATCATTTTGTCTCCCCTCGCCCTTGGCGCCTCAATAAAGATTACTCGGTAGCCAGCTACGACAAGGTAAGCGATTTGACGCAATATACGTGTTTAAATGCTGATGGCTCGGTCAATGGCTATAAGTACTACGACATGCCCACAGATCCACTGTCAACGCCTATGGCAGGGCTACTCTGTGCTGGGCGTACCATTTATACCGAAGACGATCCAGCTAATAATCCTGGCCACTACAAAGATCAGAGCTTTGCGACGCAGGATGCGCTAAACAACGGTGACCCATGGATTTCAGGCCGCGCCAAAGATGGTGCTTTCCCGAGTGGGCATACCACGGAAGCTTATGACCGTGGTCTTGGTCTGGCGTATGCCATTCCACAACGCTTCCAAGAAATGGTCGCGCGAGCTGGCGACTTAGGAGAAAACCGCATTGTTGCCTCCATGCATTCCCCGCTGGATGTAATTGGAGGGCGTATTATGGGGCTCGCCGTGACCGCTGCGACCTTATATGATCCAGGCAACCAAACGGCCAAAGCTGCCGCCGTCGCTCAGGCGGAACAGTATTTTGAGCAAAACATGCCGAGTGATTACGACTCTGTCAACGCGTTTGCCCACTGCACCACAGATGAAGAGCAACCGTGTAACGCGCAAGATGCTTACGCCGATCATCAAGCCATGAAAGAGAAATATCGTGCTTATATGACCTATGGATTCAGTCCGCTTGATAAAGCGAGCAAAGCGCCTGAAGTGCCTAAAGGTGCGGAAGCCTTGTTAGAAACTCGCCTGCCTTATCTCACTGCTCCGCAACGCCGTGCAGTATTAGCCTCCACCGAGATCGGTTCTAACTACCCGGTTATCGATCAATCCCGTGGTTGGGGACGCATTAACTTAGTCGATGCCGCCGATGGTTACGGCGCGTTTAACGGTGATGTTGATGTCTACATGGATGCCAGTAAAGGCGGTTTTTATGCAGCAGACCGCTGGCGCAATGATATTTCAGGCCAAGGTATGCTACATAAATCAGGAACAGGCAAGCTTAGTTTAGAAGGCGAGAATACCTATCAAGGTGGAACATTACTTGATGGCGGTACGTTAGTGGCGGTATCAAGCTCAGCCTTTGGTAGCAACACGCTGTATCAAAATGACGGTACGGTGCAAGTGTCTATTCGTGGTGGCGACCAAGGCGCGGACAAAGGAACATTAAACGTTGCTGACTATGTGATTAAAGATGGCAGCCTCGCGCTAGATTTAACTCATAACGCGCGCCTTTCTGCACAAAATAGCATTTTCATTCAAGGTGGAACGCTGCGTCTAACGGTGCCAAGCATCACAGCTGTAACCAGTTATGATGTGCTTAATGCCGACTACATTGAAGGCCAATTCAGTCAAGTCGTTGCTCGGGATGTATCCGGCAATGTCTATAATGCCTCACTGAGCTACTCCGACAACGCGGTCACGGTCACCTTAGCACCGCGTACATAAAATTCCATCAGCAATAAAAAGCCCCGCTGCTGACAGCGGGGCTTGGCACTTTCTTAATCTCACGACTTAATGGCTTACGCCGCAATACCAGCATGGCGCAGTAGCGCATCAATTTCTGGCTCTCGGCCACGGAAACGCTTGAACAGCTCCATTGGCTCTTCACTACCGCCGCGCTCGAGAATATTTTCGAGGAAGCTTTGCCCAGTTTCTTGGTTAAAGATACCTTCTTCCTCAAAACGTGAGAACGCATCGGAAGACAAAACTTCTGCCCATAGGTAGCTGTAGTAACCCGCGCTGTAACCACCAGCAAAGATATGACCAAAGCCATGTGGGAAACGATTCCATTCCACACTTGGCAACACAGCAACACGCTTCTTGACGTCGGCGAGCGTTTCGAGAACACGCGGGCCAGCTTCAGGATCGTATTGTGTATGCAAAGTAAAATCGAACAGAGAGAACTCTAACTGGCGAAGCAGCCCCATCGCTGAATGGTAGTTTTTCGCTGCTAGCATTTTATCTAACATTGCTTTTGGCAATGCTTCACCGGTTTCATAATGACCAGAAATGAATGCCAGCGCTTCTTCTTCCCAGCACCAGTTTTCTAAAAATTGGCTTGGCAGCTCGACCGCATCCCACGCCACACCATTAATCCCAGACACCGCACCTTCATCCACTTGCGTCAGCATGTGGTGAATACCATGGCCTGTTTCATGGAACAAAGTCACGACTTCATCGTGAGTAAATAACGCGGGTTGATCGCCGACAGGACGATTGAAGTTACACGTTAGATACGCGACTGGCGTTTGCAGCTCACCATCGGTTTTCACGCGGCGCACACGGCACTCATCCATCCACGCACCACCACGCTTGTGCTCACGGGCATAGAGGTCAAGATAGAAACTACCACGTAGTTGATCGTCGCTATCAAAGATATTAAAGAAACGGACTGATTCATGCCAAGTATCGATGCCGTTTTGCTCAACAACGGTCATTCTAAAGACGCGCTGCAGAACGCTAAATAAACCGTTAACGACTTTGTGCTCTGGGAAATACGGACGCAATTGTTCATCCGAGATTTCGAATTGTTTCTGTTTTAGCTTTTCACTGTAGTAACCGACATCCCACAGCTGCAATTCCGTTACACCATACTCTTGCTCAGCAAACTGGCGTAACTCTTCCACTTCACGCTCACCTTGTGGTTTAACTTTGTCGGCCATCTCATTCAAAAAGGTCATGACCTGATCAGGAGATTTTGCCATTTTCGTCGCCAGTGATTTTTCACTGTACGAGTTAAAGCCCAATAGGCGCGAGATTTCATGACGCAGCTTGAGCTCTTCGGCCATGATTTCAGTGTTATCCCACTGCCCAGCATTCGGACCACGATCAGAGGCGCGCGTCACGTATGCTTCATACATTTCTTGACGTAGCGCTTGGTTATCGCAGTAAGTCATAACAGGCAGGTAAGACGGAATATCTAATGTTAGTAGATAGCCTTCTAAATTTTTCGCTTCAGCCGCCGCTTTCGCTGAGGCTAGCGCCGATTCAGGCATACCCGATAAATCCGCCTCATTGGTAATGTGCTTCGTCCAACCCATGGTGGCATCAAGCACGTTGTTTGAGAACGTAGAGCTCAATTCAGAGAGGCGTTTGCTAATATCGCCGTAACGCTTTTGCTCCGCCGCAGGCAAACCAATCCCAGAAAGCTCAAAGCTGCGTAGCGCATCGGTGATGGTTTTCTTTTGCGCGGTAGTTAGCGTTGCAAACTCGTCGCTGGCTTTAATGGTTTGGTAGGCATGAAACAAGCCTTTATGCTGCCCAACCCAAGTTCCAAACTCTGATAACAGCGGTAAACAACTTTCATACGCTTCACGCAACGCTTCGTTGTTCATCACTGAGTTCATATGACTGACCGGTGACCATACGCGGCTTAGGCGATCATCCACTTCGTCGATAGGCGCAACCACGCTCTCCCACGTTGGGGTCGGATTATCGGCTAACACTTGCTCGATGGTGTTACGGCATTCGCTAATGCAATGCTCGATGGCAGGCTTAACATGCTCAGGTCGTATTTCGGAAAACGGAGGAAGCTCCGTAAAAGTGAGAAGTGGATTTGACATCTGATATTCCTTTTTATGAAAACGAGGTGCAATGAGCAACCGTTATTAGTCCTTAAATGTAGGTGATCAGTCGCTTTTTCAACGTGCAAGGCAAGAACAATGACAAATTTCTATTCTGCTTACCGTTGTGACTCATCACGGTTTTTCAGTATATAATCGAATCAGCCTAACCATCAATAACCGTATGTCGCGGTTTCGAGAGTGTATTTTGTTAAGTTATCGACACAGTTTTCATGCAGGAAATCATGCGGATGTAGTGAAACATATCGTAGAGAGCCTGATCATTTCGTCTCTGAAGAATAAAGATAAACCTTTTGTTTATCACGACACCCACTCTGGCGTTGGTCGCTACGATTTAACCCACGAATGGTCAGAAAAAACTGGCGAATATAAGCAAGGTATTGGCCGTTTATGGCAACAAGATTTGCCCGCAGACCTTGCCGACTATCTTGCGACGATAGAAGCGTTAAACGACAACAGTGAACTGCGCTACTACCCCGGTTCACCGCGCGTTGCGCGCGCCTTGTTACGCCCGCAAGATCGCATGGTGCTGACTGAATTGCACCCAAGCGATTACCCGCTATTGGAACAAGAATTTCAGCGTGACCGCCAAGTGAGCATTTTTAAAGAAGATGGATTTGCTAAGCTCAAAGCCAGCCTACCACCGCAAGAACGCCGCGGTTTAGTCTTGATTGATCCGCCGTATGAGCTAGCGAAAGAATATCGTGATGTGGTGAAAGCGATTGCCCAAAGCTATAAGCGCTGGGCAACCGGTATCTACGCGATTTGGTATCCGGTGGTCAATCGCTGTGATATTGAAGACATGATTGAAGGGCTTGAAGCACTCGGCATTCGTCGAATTCTACAAATTGAACTGGGCGTATCGCCAGATACCTCGGAACGAGGCATGACCGCATCAGGTATGATTGTGATCAACCCACCGTGGAAACTCGCGAGTCAAATGGAAGCCATTTTACCTATTCTCAAAGAAAAAATTGCTCCAGTCACTGGCCATCATAAGGTGGAATGGATTGTTCCAGAGTAGTAGAGTATGTTGAATGAAATAGATGTGGACTTGAGTTCAATAAATCTATCCCAATCTCACTATTAACAATAACGATCCTGCTGAAGGTCTAACGACTAGCATGCTGAGATTGACCGAAACAAACGGAGAAAATAATGGCAACACATTTTGATTACATCTGTATCGGTGGCGGCAGCGGTGGTATTGCCTCTGCAAACCGTGCAGCCATGCATGGCGCGAAAGTCGCGCTTATCGAAGCACAAGACTTAGGCGGCACCTGCGTCAACGTTGGCTGTGTCCCTAAAAAAGTGATGTGGCATGGCGCGCAAGTTGCTGAAGCCATGAACCTCTATGCGGCTGACTATGGCTTCGACGTCAATGTGAATGGCTTCAACTGGGCCAAACTGGTTGAAAACCGTCAAGCTTACATCGGTCGTATCCACCAATCTTATGATCGCGTACTGGGCAAAAACGACATCAACGTGATTCGTGGCTTCGCAAAATTTGTCGATGAAAAAACCGTCGAAGTGAACGGCGAACATTACACTGCCGATCATATCCTGATTGCAGTCGGTGGCCGCCCAACCATTCCAGCAATTCCTGGCGCTGAGCACGGTATTGATTCTAACGGTTTCTTTGAATTAGAAGAACAACCTAAACGTGTCGCCGTCGTCGGCGCAGGTTACATCGCCGTTGAGATTGCTGGCGTATTGAATGCGTTCGGCACCGAAACGCACTTATTCTGCCGCAAAGAATCGCCACTGCGCTCGTTTGACCCTATGGTTATCGACACCTTGGTTGAAGTGATGGAAGCGGAAGGTCCAACACTGCACACGCACAGCGTACCGAAAGAAGTTGTGAAAGAAGCCGACGGCAGTGTGACTCTGCACCTAGAAAATGGTCAATCACAAAATGTGGACACCTTGATTTGGGCAATTGGTCGTCACCCTGCGACTGATGCGATCAACCTATCGGCTACTGGCGTTGCGACCAATGATAAAGGCTTTATTAAAGTTGATGAGTACCAAAATACATCGGTAAACGGCATTTACTGTGTGGGTGACATCATGGAAGGCGGGATTGAGCTGACGCCTATCGCGGTTAAATCCGGTCGTCTATTGTCTGAGCGTCTCTTCAATGGTCAAAAAGAAGCGAAATTAGACTACAACTTAGTACCAACGGTTGTCTTTAGCCACCCACCGATTGGCACCATCGGCCTTAGCGAGCCAGAAGCCATCGCCGAATACGGTGAAGATAACGTTAAAGTGTACACTTCAAGCTTTACCGCCATGTACACCGCGGTAACGCAACACCGTCAACCGTGTCGTATGAAACTCGTATGTGCGGGTGCTGATGAGAAAGTCGTTGGTCTACATGGCATCGGCTTTACTGTCGATGAAATGATTCAAGGCTTTGCTGTCGCGATGAAGATGGGCGCCACCAAAGCCGATTTCGATGCTGTGGTTGCTATCCACCCAACAGGTTCAGAAGAATTTGTCACCATGCGCTAATGCTTTAGCGCAGTATGAAAAAGAGCACTGAATTCGGTTCAGTGCTCTTTTTTTTAATGATAATAGTTATTCTTGGTTA
>JBQGON010000069.1:0-16792 GCA_052087065.1 Vibrio sp.
GTGTATTTGTCTCTACAGAGCTCATTAGTCTCCGATTCCAAAATACGAAAGAAATGGGCAAACACCGCTAGGTAATCTTCCCCGAAGTCACTCGGTAGGTTTAGGTTGATGTGAACAGCAAAGATTCTTGGGTATTGGTTTAGTGCTTCAGTCAGTACTCGGTCTATCTCCTCTAGGTATTCGAGGACGAGACCACCCTCAAAGTAGTAGAGTGGTTTCCCATTGAAGGTTCTGTCATGAGTGATGGTGTGTGCTCTTTGATGAGTAACGTTAAGTTGATGAGCCATGATTGGTTCCTGTGGTTTATTGTGATTCCCACAGGAACTGTTACTACCGTTATTTTTAAGCTACTTATGACTATGGCCGAAATTTCGTCTACCGCTACCAAAGTGCTTAGTGTGCTCTTTTGCTAGATAACTAATGTGCTTGAAGAACTCATCAAACGCATCATCAAAGTCATCAGAGTTACAATTCAAGCGGTGGATGACCACACTGTCACTATTCTTTCTTTTTGAAAAATGGACTAATCCATTAGCTTCTCCGTAGTCGACACCGACCACCCTCGCCCATGCCTCTACGATAAAAGAGCCTAAGTTCTCCTGTTGCGTTTGAGTTTTGCCCAACCAGTTAAACCTATCTTTGTTGAACATGAGAACTAGGTGATAGTGGTCGTTTATCGAGCTAGAGCGCTCCCTCACCCAAGCAATCCGCACTTTGCAGGGATGCACTCTAGCACTCCCTTCTCTTTTCTTTCGTTTTCCGGAGTGATCAATCTGCGACTGTAACGAGCGTAGAAAGTCGGTCATGACATTACCGCTCTTTTCATTGTTCCTTAGCTTAGGAAACCTCAAATCCACTCGAATAGCCATCAGCCGAGGATACTCGCCCAATGCGAGATCAATCGTATCGTGCATTTTCTCTAAGTAGTCGATGTAGAGTGGACCGTGCTCGGTCTGGATAGGTCTACCCAGAAACGTTTTCTTGTTGGTCAGTCTGAGGTTTTTGTTTTTTCTAGAACGTACATTCATTCCTATCTACTCCTGTGTTTAGGTTCATAGATAGGTCTGTGTCGTTAATTTTAATTGCGTACTGTGAGTCATCACTAGGGATGACTCAGTAGAGGGTTTATATAGATACGAAGATAATATAATACTAACCAGACAGACATCGACCAAAAATTAAAATAATCAACAAATCGAAAAAACAACAGAGATTATATCGAAAAAAGTCTATAACGACATTGAACAATGAAAAAACCACCAAAAACATATAATAAAAAACATCATATCAGTTTCATTTTAAATACATCCCCCCTACAGTAAACATCTCTAGAAATATTAGATATGACTATTTTCTCCTTTAAATCATCTAAAGTTATACATAACAACGTAACTTATCATCGGTTCAACAATACAGAGGTGAGTCTTCATTCAGACTTACCACTTTAAAGTGCCTTTCACATCAACATTTTTCTGTGAATCTATCACTAATTAGGCATTGACCACATAGCAACAAAGACACTACTTAGTTCATACAACTCTAAACAAACACTTGAAAAACGTCCAAAAAAACGTTAAAAAATTAATACAAAAACTACTGAGTATTGATGATGCCACAACTCGACCAGACCGATAGAGATAAAAAATTAAAAAACTTTATTTCAAGAAGAGATCTTAGCTTCATAGATAATAGTGATCCTGTGAGCTTAGCTATACCATACATTTTTCTTTATATTCATGATTTCCAAGAAAATGGCGATATCATACCTAGATTTGGATTAACAAGAATAACTGACAAGTTTAGATTGGAATATTTTGTTGATGTTATAGAGGCATATAGAACTCAAGATATGTTAGAAGTTTTCTTTGATTATAATGAAAACTCTGACATCGATAGTGGTATAAAAAGAAAGGTAAATGATAAAATAGCTAAAATTTACGAAAAATATAAATCTGAAAATAAAATTTCTTGGATAGAAAAAGGAAACCGAGATCAATCTCTTTGGCTTAAGAAATATATATCCAATAATGACCTAATAGAGACGATAACAAAAAGAATTCCTAAGTGTTTGAATAAAGAAGAATTAACTCATATAACCGTACCTTCATTAATTTATTCAATGGACATGGAAGATTCAGAAAGGGAATTATTGATAATAAAAATGAGACAGGCTTGGGGACAGGTTAAATATAGAAATAAGATAAAAAAGGAAAATAAAGTTAACTTTAACTTTGTTACAGATAAGAGAACAAAAGAAAAACTAAAAAAAATATCACGTGTTTATGATTTAACTATGAATGAGACCCTTGATCGATTGATAAATGCCGCTTACCAGAGCTCATCCAAAAAAAATGAATCTTAGACTCCACCAGACCTCTTAACCACAGCATTCCAATGGATTACATAGAACCAGACGTCCACCTAAGCCATCTTAGATAAAGGTAACGGGTGGACGTCTGGTTCCATTAGCGATTGCAACTTGTTACCCCATGCCTCCAGAACCTTCAACTGCTCATCGATATAATCATGATGATTATAGACTCTGAGCATACCTGGCAGCTGGTGTCCGACTGTCTTTTCAATCGCTACGATATCTAACCCCATTTCACTACAACGGCTGATAAAGGTACGGCGCAAGTCATGAGGTGAAAAGCGCTCAAAATCAGTAGGTAGATTACGTTTGATCAATGCCCGTACTGCCGCAGGTTCTTGCACTTTATCGACCGTTAGCTGAGGCCATACCAACTTCCACTTACTTGGCACACTGTCACGCTGCTCTTTTAGAAGTGCAAGCAAGTAGCCACTTAAAGGTACTTTACGTGCGTCTTGGCTTTTAGTGTGCCGCTCTTCTGAGCTGGCTGGTAATAGCCAAATTCCCTCATCAAAATCTAACTCACTCCAACGCATTTCCAGTACGGCACTAATACGCTGTCCACAACCAAGTAAGAACTGCATTAAACGGATGTTCGAGGGATCTGTACGCCATGACGGCATACTCGTTAACAGAATCTTTAACTCTGAAAAGCTTAAATTACGTTTTGTGACTTTAGAGCCGCCACCAACGTCTTTTGCTTTCAGTTGGGGGGCTGGATGAGTATCGAGCATATTTAGCGCTAGGGCATGGTTAATCACTTGGTTGATGATTTTATGGCAAACTCCAATGGCCCCCGCCATACGCTTACCGTCTTTATCAACCTTAGCATCAAAGACCCTATTGAGGTCATATATGCTTAAATCTGCCAATTTGATGTTACCGAGAACTGGCTTGATATCTCGATTGTAAATGGTCCTCGACTGGTCACCCCGCAGCTGTTTTGATAGCCGTTTCTCATCAAAGCTAATAAACGCATCATCAAAGGTCTTCGCTTCATCTTGCGCTCGTTTCTCTATATCCAGTTCAACCTTTGGGTTCTTACCATTCTCCAACCAACTTCGATAACGGCCAGCTTCCTTTCGCGCCTGATCCAATGTCATCCCGCGTTCTGGTTTGATCTTAATGTATCGACCCATAGAGATTTTTTCGTGTTTCTTCCCTACTTGAAAACGAAAGATCCAAGTCATTGTGCCTGTTGGACGAACTCGAATGTTCAATCCTTCGACCTTCTTATCGGGGATCGAGTATTCCTTATCCTGTGGCTTCAATGCTTGCAACGTTGCATTGGTACTGATTCGTTTCGTCATGGTTCAAAAACCTCTGCATTTCTGGGTACGGCTCTGGGTACGGCGTGGGGTACGGGAAACATCGAGTTTCTATTGTACGGCTTTGAACTCCAACGGACAACAAGATCATATAAAACACTATAAATCATCAACTTACAATTAAAAAATATAACTCTGTAGACTTTGACGGACTAAAGGTTCTATTTACCCGCAAATACAGTACATAAATCCGTTGCTGTTACAGATACCCAATTTTTGGCGATTTACCTCAACCCAAGCAAAAATGTTCAGTATCGAGACAATCCTAAATCCTGCCAGATAAATTCTTTTGTCAAAGAGTTAATACAGCTTCTGTTTGAAAACAACACATTCCCTCAATCGGAATCAAATATCACGCATTTGCTGATGGTGTTGCGAGATCAAATAGAGGTGGCAGAAAGTTATGAAATACCACTGCTGATTCCTACCGATAAGCGTCTTTTCTCTATTTTTTTACAGCTTAAACAACAACCTGATTTACCTTTTACATTAAAAGAATGGGCACAAAAAGTCGGTGCGTCTGAGCGTACGTTGTCCCGATTATGCTCGAAAGAGTTTTCTCAATCTTTTGCACTGTGGCGACAAAACATAAGGCTAGTTCTATCTTTGCAGTTGTTGAGCTCGAAAATGAGTATTCAGGAAGTGGCTATCGAGTCGGGATATGCTTCCGATTCCGCTTATGTACAGGCTTTTAAGAAATTATTTAATCAGACACCAAGAAAATACCGAACGCTCAACCTATAGCACGCATTCACGTTCTTTGATTTACCAATCAGATTAAGACAACTTATCCTTTGCCTTTCGCCTAACTTTTTTGGTAAGGCAACCGCCCACCAACATAAAGTGTTTTAATAGAAGTTCTAACGCAGCTTGGGCAAATGTGTTTACTCTTTGCTTACACCAAAATGCGCTCTAACCTTTTCGACTTCGAGACTGGCTTAATCTGTGCTTTACTCTGCGCGGTTATCTCCTTATATCGCGTGATTATTCATTAAGTGACGCATTTGTTCCGTGAGCCAATCGGTGAGTCTATTATTTGGACTATCAAGCCGTTTCACGATGCCTATTTCAATTAACTGCTCGGTTAAAACGTCACTCTTGGCAATTTTAATTTGTTCAAAAAACCAATCGGTCTTGGCAATGTGTTCTGGCACAATCGCCCAGCCTTGGTTTTGCGTCACCAATTCACAAATTAAATAGTAACTGTCTAAATCCCAATGATCGGGGCTCAGGGCTTTTTCGCGGTTCTCCCCTGAGCGGTTACAAAGCACGAACTGACGGTATTGCTGAAGCTGTGAAAGATTCAGTACGCTTTCTTTAGCGAGCGGATGCTTAGTACCGACAATGAGGATTTTTTTAAAATACCCTAAAGATTGCAACGTTAATCTGGGTGGCATAGCGCTATTGCTAATCATAAAACCGATATCCGCGTTTTGATTCGCAATAGCAATGGCGATATCGTCTTGTGAACCATTGGTGATCACCAAATGAGTGTTCGGAAAAAGATCCCCAACTTGAGAGAAAATAGAATGAATCGCTTCCAGTGGCAACGCTTCATCCAGGGCTATACGCAAAGATATCGGCTCTTTGTTCGAAGCGGATAAAGCCCGAGAGTCCAAGCGTAAGCATTGGTTAAGTACGGCGCGCGCTTCAGGCAGCATTTCGTTACCAAGTGGTGTTAATACTGGGAATTTAGAGCTGCGATCAAATAACTCAAACCCTAAATCTAATTCTAAATTAGCGATAGCACTGCTAATGCGTGATTGGGCTTTGTGTAACTCTCTTGCCGCTGCCGAAAAAGAACCCAACTCGGCGGCGGTCACAAAGGCCAGTAATTGATCCAGTGTCCAGTTCATGTTTTCCCCATTTCAATCATTGCACTCACTACCAAAACTTTTGGTTAATCCATCCTATAAACGGATAGTAGCTAACTTTCTTATATCTTAATTAGATATATTATGCCTGCATTGTTACGTTCTGGGTATTTAAGTTATGCAAGCCGCTCCGCAAGTTCAACCATCACAATCCGTCGCGAGTACGTTTTGGCGTTTTGCCATCCCTTCCATTGTCGCGATGTTAGTGAGTGGGTTGTATCAAATCATTGATGGGTTTTTCGTCGGTCACTTTGTTGGGGCCGATGGACTGGCTGGCATCAACATGGCGATTCCCTTGCTTGGACTGATTATGGGCTTTGGTCTGCTGGTAGGAATGGGTGGCGGTAGTGTGTTATCTAACTATCGAGGTGAAAATAACGTAGCTGGCACTCAAGCCACACTTGTCACGTCGCTGTGTTTGATCATTGGGATTGGCTTATTGGCCACCGTGATTTTTATTGCCTTTGGCCAGAGTCTACTTAATATGCAGGGCGCAACAGGCATAACCTTAGCAATGAGCTGGGATTATGTCCAAATCATGTCATATGGCGCACTTATTTCGATTGGTGCCAGCGCGATGCCGATGCTCGTGAGAAACGATGACAGCCCAAACCTTTCAACGGTATTCATCGTGGTTGGGGCCTTAGCCAACATTGTCTTGGACTATGTTTTCTTAGGCTATCTGGATATGGGATTAAAAGGCGCGGCCATTGCCACCCTCATTGCTCAACTGATCACGTGTATATTGTGCTTGCGCTATTTTATCTCAGCTAAAGCGAAAACCCAGTTGGCGATTAAACACATAGATAAAGCCATCGCCATGCGTATCATGCAATTAGGGGCATCCAACTTAGTGATGTTTATCTACTTTAGCTTTGTGATGGCATTCCATAACCTGCAATTTATGGCTTACGGAGACACGACGCAACTTGCCGCCTTTGCAATTGTTGGCTATTTAGGCAGTATTTACTACTTCTTCGCTGAAGGGCTCGTCAACGGTTTACAGCCCCCAGTAAGTTATTACTTAGGCGCCAAACAATACCAGCGAATCACCGAGACGGTAAAATTGGCTTTTTCCGTCACTGTGGGCTCTGGAGTTGTCTTGGTTATACTGCTCAATCTTTTTCCAGAACTCTTTATCAACATCTTCACCTCTGGCAACGATGCATTGCTTGCAGCCAGCAAAAACGGGATTCGTTTACATCTAATGGCATTATGTTTAGATGGCTTCTTGTTCATGGCCTCCGTCTATTTCGTCGCGGTAGGGAAAAGCGGACAAGCCCTGTTTGTCTCGGTCGGCAACATGTTGATACAGGTTCCATTCCTCTTTATTTTACCGAAATACTTTGGTATCGATGGTGTTTGGTTAGCCGTGCCTTTATCGAACATCGCCTTCGCATTGGTTGTGCTACCAATGTTAGTGATTAACTTGAAAGGCCTGATGAAACTGCACCATCAGCAGGACCAACAAAATTCACACAACATGTCATTTGAGAAAGGCTGATAAAAGGCTTGCGAGACTATCTTCATAGCGATGAAGATTAAGACATCGCGGAGAAACGCAGATACTTGCAATACGGTTTCCGCACTATGCGCTCTCTTGTGATATAAAAAAGCCGACCAATGGTCGGCTTTTTTTACTCAGTAAGATTATTCAGCGCTCACCGCACATAGCATCCGCCATGCTTCTGGCAGAACATGTACGTTGCCAAGAACATGGATACTTTGGCGGAAATGAATATTGGTTGATGAAGAGCCGATCATCAACTCAAACTCGCCTCCCTCTACTACACGTTGATGGTGGTGGTTCGTTAGGTTGAGCATATCCACGGGTAACTGGAAGATCACCGTTTTGCTTTCGCCCGCATCAAGGAATACTTTCATAAAACCTTTCAATTCTTTCACCGGTCGAACCACACTCGATACAACATCTCGGGTATAAAGCTGGACGACTTCTGCGCCGTCAACCGACCCAGTATTGGTGAGTGTCAGCGATAATTCGATCGTATCTTCGATGGCAAACTCATCGTTAGCGACCTTAAAGTCGGAGTATGTAAACTCGGTGTAACTTAAGCCATGACCGAAATTGAAGCTGGAGCCAAAGTGATAGGCAATCGGCGTTCCCGCACTCTTAAGCTTGTGATTGTAGAAGTACGGCACCGCTCCAACACTTTTCGGGATCGAGAGCGTCAGCTTTCCACTCGGATTGTTTTTGCCCGTAAACGTATCCGCAATCGCATCAGCGCCCGCTTGTCCGGGAGCCCAACCAAGCACAATCGCCGCGGCTTCATCTTCCGCGCGGCCTAGGTTATAAGGTCGCCCGCCGGTGACTAACACAACCACTGGTTTCCCCGTATCCAGCACCGCATCCAGCAATTGCTGCTGAACTCCCGGAAGCGCTAAGCTATCGCAATCAGAACCTTCACCCACTGTTCCGGTTTGGAATAAACCGGCTAAATCGCCCACGCAAACCACGGCCACATCATTTTCAGCAGCAGTGGCAACCGCCGCCTCAATCTGACTGAGATCTTGACTGATTGGTGACTCTGCCGCTTGCCCAACCGCCATATCAACATCCCCAGGGAAAACCGGAGCATTGGCATGGCGCTCTGTCAAAATGTCACATCCTTTGGCATACATCACGCTGGCAAAGCGCTCTTGAAACGCTTCAAGCAGAGTTTTGGATACTTTGTCTGAGCTATCTTCCTGACAAAAAATAAGATGAACCGGAAAACTATACCCACATAATAAAGCAAGCTGGTCGTCCGCAGTCGCGCCAATCAATGCCACTTTTTGTTGGGGGTTTAAAGGCAGGGTCTGCTCTTTGTTCTTCAATAGAACAATCGATTCACGCGCGACTTGATAAGCCATTTCTTGGCTCTGCTGATTGTGCAAAGGCGCTTGCGGAATATCGGTATAGGGGTGTTCGAATAATCCCATTTCAAACTTTTTACTCAAGACACGGGCAACAATCTCATCAATTTTTTCCATTGAGATAAGCTCACTTTGCAGGGCCTCTTTCAGTGTTCTTGAACAAGCATCATCGGGTAACTCAACATCCAACCCTGCGTTAAAGGCAAGCGCAGCGGCGCTGGCACTGTCTTTGGCCACCGAATGGTGCGAGCTCAGTAAATCAATGCCGCCATAATCTGCGACCACCAAACCATCAAAGCCCCACTTGTCACGTAAAATCTCAGTAAGCAAGAAATGGGATGCATGACACGGCTCGCCATCGATATCATGATAAGCAGGCATAACAGAGCCAGCATTGGCCAATTTTACTGCCATTTCAAACGGCAACAGAAAAGTATCATTCAGCTCTTTAAAGCCTAAATTGACTGGTGCATGGTTACGCGCCCCTTCACTTGAAGAGTGACCGACAAAGTGCTTGAGCGTGGCGAGTAGATCGCGCTTTTCACCTTGCAATCCTTTTACGTAATGACTAGCCATGACCCCAACAAGGTAAGGGTCCTCACCCAATGTTTCTTCAGTACGCCCCCAGCGCACATCGCGCGATACATCCAGCACTGGGGCAAGCCCTTGCTTAGCACCAATCATACGTGCTTGTCGGCCAATGTCCTGGGCGGCGCTTTCAATCAGGGCAGGGTTCCAAGTGTGACCATAATTTAATGACGATGGGTATAGCGTACCGCCTTTGACCATGAGGCCAACCAAACACTCTTCATGCGCTAATGCTGGAATACCGAGCCGAGTCTCTTCCACTAAATATTTTTGCAGTTGATTGAGTGCTTTCACGCCATTAACCGCATCGACTATATGTGTTCCAAGTGGGCGAGAAATCTGACCAAGACCATATTGAAGCTTTTCTTTAACGCTGCGCTCAACCGTTTCACTGGATAATTCAAGCTCTCGCTCTTGATGCTCTCCCTCGGGATCGAGGATGAGCCACTGCGCTCCCATTTGCGCCAATTTTTCTTCAACCGTCATATGTGAAAGCAGATCACTCACACGCTCTGCTGTCGAAAGTTCGGGATTCTTATAGTTCATATGTTCACCTAAGCGCTCGGATAACGTTGATAAATATCATCTACCTCGTTATTGCGTATTTCTACCATGCGGAAATCGATGACCAATAATAGAAGCCACCCTAGATTGTCTTGTAGCACCGTATTACAGGCCGCCTTGCGATTTTTTGAAAATCGTCAAAATAGTTATTTTTAATAAATTCAATATCAATATTCGTAACAAGGCGATCTCCCTAGAAAAATCGCCCTGTTCATTCCACCGCTTGTTGCTTGGTATTGCTATGATGAGTGGACATCAGTGGTTTGTGTCACCTCAAAGTCCAAACAATTGAGGTCTTCATCTTTTGATGAGGAACCGACCATTATGCTAAATGCTCCCGCTTCGACCACCTCTTCAAGCGCTGAATTAACTAACGCTAAATCCGCAAAGTTCACCGTGATGCTCACCAGAGCGCTTTGCCGTGCCGCAATATCAACCCGTTGAAAACCACATAGCGTTTTAATGGGAGTCGTCACAGAAGAGTAATGATCATTGAAATACACCTGCACAATTTCAGTGCCATCGATGTCTGATTGGTTGGTCACCGTCACGGAAAGCTCAAGGTCGCGATGAGGCGCGATAACGCGATGCTTTAAATGGACATCACTGTATTCAAATTGGCTAAATGACTGGCCTTCACCAAAACAGAATAATGGTGACTGTGGCATATCAATATAGCGCTCTTGAAACTCAGTATTTTTGGAGTGCTGTGCATGCCACCCCTCATATTTGTTATAGAACACGGGGATTTGCCCGACATGATACGGAAAGGAAATGGTCAGTTTACCCGAGGGGTTATACTCCCCGAATATGACTCGTTTTATGGCCTCGCCTCCTTGAGTCCCCGAGTTAAACCCGCACAATAACGCGTTGGCATTGTCGGCGACCCAAGGAATCGTCATTGGCTTAGACGCCACTAAGTTAACAATCAACGGCAGACCTGACGCTTTAATTTGCTCAAGCATACGCTGCTGTTTCCCGGACAGATCGAGATTTCCCCTATCATGGAATTCACCATTTTGCGCTAAGGTATCGCCAACGCAGGCAATCACCACATCGGCTTGAGCCAATGCCTGACTTAACGCATCTTCCTGCTCAAACTCCCCATCAATACAGTCAGCGCCTTTGACGTATTCCACTTGAAAGCCATATTGCGTTGAAGCCGCTTGAAAGGCTTGTAGCGTAGTCACCGTTTTGTCACGATGAAACTGATCGTCTGTCGCCCCAGCCTGCATCGAACCAAACGACCAATCCCCCAGTTGCGCTATCACATCATCGGCATTAGGGCCGGCAATCAATACTCGCAGGTCTTTGGTCGGCTGTAAGGGCAAAATGCCATCATTCTTGAGCATGACAATACTCTTGAGGCTTGCGTCCATCGCCAGATCTAAATGCTGTGGAACACTAAGAATCGCTTGGCGTTCAGGGCAATAAAAACGCATGTCGTCGAACAGCCCTAACTCAAACTTTTTAGTCAGAATTCGCGCAACAGCATGGTTAATGATCTCTATATCGACCCGTCCTTCATTAACTAATCGAACAGCGGCTTGGTAAAACTCCACCGTCGCCATCATCATGTCATTGCCAGCCACTAATGCGCGATAACACGCCTCTTCTAGGGTCGCGCTGACTTTCTGCTTGGTATGCAAAGAGGTCACATTTTCCCAATCGGTCACGATAAAACCATTCAACCCCCAATCGGTTTTTGCTACCTCTGTGAGCAACCATTGGTCGGCAGTACACGGGATACCATCATTGGAATGATACCCAGCCATCAGCGACGCGACCTTGGCTTTGCGCACCACTTTTTTAAATGGCGGCAAGAAAAGAGATTTCAGCTTGCGCCGAGACACATCCGCTTCATAGGCATCCCGGCCACCGGTGGGTTCACCATAAGCCACATAGTGCTTAGCACACGCGAGGATAGAGTCTGGACTGGCGAAATTCTCACCTTGGTATCCTTGCACCGCCGCAACCGCCATTTCACCAATTAGCCATGCATCTTCCCCATACGTTTCATTAATACGTCCCCAGCGAGCATCTCGCCCAATGCAAAGGACGGGAGAAAAAGTCCAGTGAATTCCCGTAGCGCGAACCTCTTTTGCGGTCACTTTGGCCATGTCTCTAACCAGTTCGCGATCCCAACTAGATGACGCTGCGAGCTGAGTCGGAAATACCGTGGCATCGTTGTCGAAACAGTGACCATGGATGGCATCAATACCAAAAATAAGAGGAATACCAAGACGTGTTTTTGCCGCTCGCTCTTGCAAACGTATCGCTGCATCACCCGTGCAATGAAGATAACTGCCGATATGCCACTCTTCTAGCTTATCGGTATTGCCAGCCACATTGGCGGGCAACTGGGTCAACTGCCCAATTTTTTCCTCGATAGTCATACGACTCAATAAGTCAGCGACGCGTTCGGCGATGGGCGCATGTTTGTTCATGTAAATGTCTGTCATTATGGTTGTCTCTGCTTTGAAAGGCCGCATGGAAAGGAACAACGGGGAAAAGATGAAAGCGGTGTTCCGTTGCCGAAAAAAGACCCAATGGAATAAAAAAGAGCTGCCCAAATCAAGCGGATGGATGTCAAAGCAGCTCTAAAAAATTAGCCCTTAACCGCACCGGATGTTAATCCATCGATTAAACGGCGCGAGGCAATCACAAATAGGAACAACAACGGCAACACAGAGATACTTGCGCCAATCGATACGGCTCCCCACGGGACTTGACCCGTGCCTTGTAATGCTCGAAGTGCCAGAGGAACAGTAAACATTTTCATGTCATTCATAACCACCAGTGGCCCCATGAAGTTATTCCAAGTCCCAATAAAGGTAATCAGCCCCAAGGTACCAAATGCGGGCAAAATCAAGGGGACGATAATGCGATAGTAAATTTTGAACTCACGACATCCATCCATTCGAGCGGCCTCAACTAGCTCTTTAGGAATGGAACTGGAGATAAACTGACGCATCATAAAAATACCCATCGCCCCACAGGCTGCAGGCACAATTAATGCTTTAGGATCGTTCATCCAACCTAACTGCGACATCACCATTGCGGTAGGTATCATGCCCAGGAAGGGAGGAATCAGCATGGTCGCCATGATCATGACAAACAACGCATTCTTAAAGCGAAACTCAAACATTGAGAAGGCGTAGCCAGCGAGAGAACAAAACAACAAATTCAACACGGTGACCACGATGGCGATAAATAAACTCAACCCGAGGTTGTGCCAGAAGTAAGGCAAGAAATCTAACAACGTATTGAAGTTAGTCACCAAATAATCACCAAAGGTAATCGGTGGTGGCACCGATAAAATCCCCGTATTGGAATGGGATGAGAAAATAAACATAAAGTAGAATGGTGCCAGCATGATAATCGCACCAACAAACACGATGGTGTACGCGATTACCTTATCCTTTCCTATTGATTTCATTAGTCGTTTCTCCCACCTAATAGTTTGCTATTCAACCAAGTTAGGCACGCGATAATCATAAAGAGAATCCAAGAAATAGCGGATGCCGTACCAAAATCACTTTCCACAAATGCCGTAATGTACATATGCATTGCTGCCGTTTTCCCTGCCTGCTCTATGCCCCCCGTACCACCGGTGATAATGAACGGCTCTTCAAATAGCTGCAGGTTACCAATGATGGTGAGTGTTACCGCAAAGAACGCCATTGGCTTAAGCATTGGCAGTGTGATGTGCCAAAATTGTTGATATTTGTTGGCACCATCAATGGTCGCCGCTTCATAAAGATCTTTAGGAATCGTCTGTAATGCAGACAAATACAACACCGTATTCCAACCAACAAAACGCCAGAACACGACAAATGAGATCATATCTTTGGTATACGCGGGACGTGTCCAATCAATGTTCTCGGTTGGGAATAACCAAGCCAACACTTTAATATCAGCCACCGTAAAGTTACCCAACGAAGTCAGCACCTGATTAATGATGCCGTAATCACGCGAGAACAACGTGGTAAAGACAAGTGAAATAGCAACGGTAGAGGTAATGTAAGGAACAAAGTAGCAACCAATCACCGTGTTTCTCATCCGCTTAAAACTAGTATGAATAAAATAGGCGAGCGGCAGTGCTACAGCATGCTGAGGAATCCCTGATTTCAGCGCGATAATAAACGTGTTGTACAGGGAAGATTGGAACCATTCATCTTCGAGTGCAAACACATAGTTTTCGAACCCCACCCACTCCATTGACGCCAACCCTGCAGCAGGCTGCCAATAGTGAAAGGACAGGTATAAAGAGAAAAGCAGCGGGAATAAGCCAAATACACCGAAAATAATAAAGAAAGGACAAATATAAATATAGGGCGCTATCTTATTCCCTTTTCTTAACCAGAAATTTTTCCGTTTGGAAGCATTAAGTGGACGAGTCATTGTTGTCATAGGATTATTTCCAAAATTGCCACATAACACGGGGCTAGCGATGCAGCCCCGAGTATTACCGATTGATTAACGGCGACGAGCACGACGTTTGATTTGTTTCTCTGCTTTAGCCAGTACTTGATCGATATTCGCATCTCTTTCTAGCACTTTTTCCAGCGCATCATTCACTACCTGACGAGCCACTTCATCGTAACGGTCAACGGTTAGTGCCGGGATATGTTTGGTCGCCTCACGCCAAATGAGACGCGCTTTCTGTCCCCCTAAGTACGCAATCTTTTGATGGAAGAACTCGTCTTGGTGAGTCGACTCCAGCACTGGAAATGCGTTAATTTCTTTAAAACCAGCTAGCTGAATCTCTTTGTTGGTCGCCATGAACTTAATGAATTTCCAAGCTTGTGCTTTGTGTTGAGCTTTTTTAGGAATGGCATAGAACGACCCACCCCAGCTTGCCATTGCGCCATTGGGGAGTTGAGATGTACGCCATAAGCCTTTGGCGTCAGGCGCAATCCAATCTTGCAAGTGGCCCCCTAGCCAAGCGCCCATCATTTGCACGGAAACTTTGCCGCGACGTAAGCTTTCAGTCCATTCGTTCGACCAAGCGTTCAACTCTGCATCAATACCGGCTTCACGCGCTTTTTTCGCTAAACGGAAAGCTTCTTTGAAACGTTCAGAATTGACGAGGATATTGTGGTCTTTATCAAAATAGAGTCCCTCGCCATCTTTAAGATTTGAACGAATATAAATTTCTTTGATGTCAACAGCATTGGCAATCAGGTAATTGCCCGTTTTTTCTTTCACCTTGATCCCCGCTTGGATGAAAGAATCCCAATTTTTAAGCAGCTCTTCCTGCGTCACACCCGCGGCATCTAAAATATCTTTTCGATAAAAAGTCGCGCCAGGACCAATATCCGCTGGAATGGCGGAAAGCACACCGTGAGAATTCGTTGCTTGCGCGACAGAATATGGCACCAACTTATCTGTGAATTTACCGGCACCATAGGCAGACAAATCTTCCAAACCGCCGCCTTCAATGAACTGCCCCACATAACTGTATTCAATGCCCATGACATCCGGCAGGTTTGCCCCTGTCGCTAACGCAGTGGTCATCGCGTTATGATGGTCAGAATAAGCCAGCGTCACCACCTTCACCTTGATATCCGGGTATTTCTTTTCAAACATAGGTACCGCAATCTCTGCGACTTGATTGAAATTAGGGAAAGAGGCAACGGTAATCTCTGTCGTTTCAGCCAACGCTGCCCCTGAAAAGACAGAAATTGCGATAGCAGAAGCAATGATGTTCTTTTTCATGATTTTTCCTTATTGGATTATGACCTTGTTGTTTTTATCAAACACATGAACCTTGTTTTTATCGAAGTAGAGTTCAAATTCGTCACGGACCTTTTCATCGCTATAAGGGACTTCAGCAATGATCCTCTTATTGCCAAATAAACACTCGATATGCTTTACCGCTCCCATCAGCTCAACTTGTATAAGTTGTACCGTGATCGAAGCAAGATTCGTTGCCTCTATATCGGTTGACGCCAAATGCAAGTCTTGGGCTCGGATACCAACCGACAAAGAGTGCACGTCCTCTGCGCACTCAATGGTTGATGGGAAAATAAACGGCTTAACGTCGTCACCGAGGTTTTCCAAAATGTTCATTTCTGGCGTCCCGATAAACTTGGCCACAAATTTACTATTCGGGCGGTTATAGATTTCTTTGGGAGAGCCGATCTGCTCAATCACGCCATCATTCAAAATAGCGATACGATCCGCGAGGGTCATCGCTTCCACTTGATCATGGGTAACGTAAACCACGGTCGTTTTTGTCCGTTCATGTAGGAGTTTTATTTCTGAACGCATCTGACCTCGAAGTTTCGCATCAAGGTTCGAGAGGGGCTCATCAAATAAGAAAACATCCGGACTACGCACCATAGCTCGCCCCATGGCAACGCGTTGGCGTTGCCCACCAGACAACTCTTTTGGTTTACGTGATAACAGCGGGGTCAACTCTAAGATCTCTGCGATTTCAGCGACCATACGTTTACGGTTTACTTTATCGAAGCCCAAATTTTCGAGCGCGAAAGCCATGTTCTCTTCTACTGTCATGTGTGGATAGAGTGCATAACTCTGGAACACCATGGCGATATTGCGCTCAATCGGATGAAGTTCATTGATTACTTCGTTTTCAATGCAAATATCACCATCGGTTATATCTTCTAGGCCTGCCAACATTCGCAGTGTTGTAGATTTCCCACAGCCGGATGGTCCCAATAAGACAATAAATTCCCCATGATGAATATTGAGGTTGATACCTTTAACGACCTCTGTATCACCATAGTTCTTAATCAAATTCCGAAATTGAACTGATGCCATGTTCCCACCAAAATATATACCATGAATAATTTTCGTAACGACATAGTATTCATTTACAAGACAGTCACAATTACCAATATTTTAAATTGTAATTATGATATTTTTCTTATGTGATAAAAGTCCGTATAAAATATAAACTAAGAAAATATTTCATCATTAATAAATAAACAATAAGATCTATTTATGCTTTGCATCACAAAAAATTCTCTCGTAATTTGTCGATACTTAATTGTGTTAATAATAAATAGTCGCGCTCATACCCCAACGACTGCCTACGTATTTAGAGAACTTGACCTGACTGATTAAATAGGTGGCAGAAATTTGGATCGAAGAAAACACGCATGGATGTTCCCAATTTCAGATAATAAGTGCGACATTCATGGAAAGCGTAGAAGAGGAAGCCA
>JBQGON010000070.1:0-16664 GCA_052087065.1 Vibrio sp.
CTGCCATACGGTGAACGTCTTCACGTTTCTTAACAGCAGTACCTTTGTTTTCTGATGCGTCTAGCATTTCTGCAGATAGACGATCAGCCATAGATTTTTCACCACGCTTACGCGCAGCTTCAACTAACCAACGCATAGCAAGTGCGTTACGGCGAACCGGACGTACTTCTACAGGTACTTGGTAAGTTGAACCACCTACACGGCGAGATTTAACCTCTACCGCTGGGCGAACATTTTCAAGAGCTTCTTCAAAAACTGCTAGGTGATCTTTACCAGATTTAGCAGCCATAGATTCTAGTGCAGTGTATACGATACGCTCTGCAGTAGATTTTTTTCCGTCAACCATAAGGATGTTAACGAATTTTGCCAGCAGTTCAGATTTGAACTTAGGATCTGGAAGGATCTTACGCTGACCAATTACGCGACGACGTGGCATGGATATTCTCCGTTGTCTTCTTCAGGTTATCCAAAACTTTTCAGTTTCTTCAAAATATTAATAATTTAGTGTTTGGCCTTACTTAACGGATACCATTAAGATTTCGGACGTTTCACACCGTACTTAGAACGACCTTTCTTACGGTCATTAACGCCTGCACAGTCAAGTGCACCACGAACAGTGTGGTAACGTACACCCGGAAGGTCTTTAACACGACCACCACGGATTAGAACAACTGAGTGCTCTTGAAGGTTGTGACCTTCACCGCCGATGTATGAAGTAACTTCGAAACCGTTAGTTAAACGAACACGACATACTTTACGAAGTGCTGAGTTAGGTTTCTTAGGTGTAGTAGTGTATACACGAGTACATACACCACGTTTTTGCGGGCACGCTTCTAGTGCTGGCACGTTGCTTTTAACAACTTGCTTTGCACGTGGCTTGCGAACCAACTGGTTAATAGTTGCCATTAAATAGCTCCTGATTTACTTAAAGTAAGCTTTGTGAAAAATCTAGCCCTACCTAAATAGGGACGCAAAATTCTATGCAGCTGATGGTAGAGTGTCAAGAAATATACAGATCTTTTTTACTCAATGCGGTCGCTTTCTTTTTGTACAAAAAAATGGACATCACCAAGTGATTGATTTTACATACTTTACAGTCAAACCAACAAATCCACTCATATCAATAACTTGATATGAAGAATCAATACCTTGAAGACAACCACGCGCCTCAAGATCTTCCTGTAAGACAAAAACAAACACTTGCGTTTTGTGATTACTTAGCAAGGTACAACCTGGGCGAGCAGCATAAACCGCCTCCTCGCTCAGTAAAACACTATCCTCGGGCTGCGCACAGGCGAGCGCGAGCGGCAGTTTTGCCATGGTTTTTACTATATGTAGCATGGCAACCCCTTAAAAATTGAGTACGCTATCAAACTGATGCATATGTTCAGCCAATACTTGTCTGCTCACTACCTGACATTCCATCACAAGATCATCCGCCGAGAGCCCCCATTCACTTAAGCTCTCTTGGCAAACATAGCATTGCTCGATATCGTATAATTCAAGTAACTTAAATGTACTGATATAATTACGGCTCAATATTTTTTCGGGGGCTTGGTTTTTCATAAGTTGTAAAACGCCGGGCCCGACAAAAAATACACCGATATCTTCACTGTAGGCTGAGGCCGCTAAGATGGCATCTAACCCTTCCCGGCCCGATGCCGTTTGATGAGGTGTGGTATGAAATACAAATGCGATTTTATTCAAAACTGAACCACTCTATCTTGTGTCAGCATCGCTTCTGCTAGCGCTCCCAACCCGGATTGTACAAATCCTTGTGCCAAGTTATCACTGCTTAATTGATGTAACTGGGCTTCTTCCTTTGAAATAATGCCACGACGCAAAGCAGCAGCAACGCAGGTTTCTAATGCAATATCATGATCTTTCGCGAGTTCCTGCCAAGCTTCTACGATATTAAGTTCATCATTGGCCGGCACTGTTAATGCTGAGCCATTTAGCACACCATCTTGATAAAAAAATACCCGAGACACTTTGTGCCCCGCGTTAATCACCGCTTGAGCGAATAATAATGCACTACGGGAAGATTGGGAGCCATACGCGCCGCCATTAACGACCAAAGCGTAACTCAGCACGGCGGGACTACTCACAGATTTCTTCCTCAGTCTTGCGCTGACGAATATAGAGGTACACTGTATGCTTAGAAATATTCAAACGCTCTGCAACTCGATTGATCGCATCTTTAATGTCGAAAATACCTTTATCAAACAGTTCCACCACTATTTGGCGATTCTTCGTGTTATTCGACACAGATTTATCCGCGTTAATCTCTTCGATGGTACGCTCAACGGTTTGATCCACCAGCTCTTCTACATCACTGGCGAAGTTGACATTCGAGGCCGCATCTTGCGCTTCATGGTTAGGTAGGAATGAATTGAGGATCTGCGAAAATGGCGCATCTAAGTTCACGTTAATACACAGTAAGCCAATGACTCGATTATCCCCATTACGAATCGCAACAGTAATCGACTTCATCAACACTCCACCCTTGGCACGGGTGAAATAAGAGCGAGAAAAGTTGCGTTCAGAACCTTCAATATCTTTAAGCATTTTCAACGCGAGGTCGGTAATGGGAGAGCCCACCTGCCGCCCGGTATTCTCACCATTGGCAATCTTGATTGCGGAAGTATTCAAGTCTTCCAATGAGTGCAAAACAATTTCACAAAAGGGACCAATTAAGCTAGCAATACCGTCGACCACCGCTTCATAAGAGCTCAGAATCACCTTGTCATGCTCCGTAAACGGTTTTACATGCACAGATTCCATATCTAAAAGCAAATCAGAGTGGATGATTTCAGTGGAAGTGGTTGTCACAGTATTCGACCTCAGAACAAAAATTCAATAAATAGCGCTTAGTTTATCAGATATTTTTATGAGATTCGTCTGGGTTATGCCACAACACTCCAACTCGATCAAAATTCACGGATTTATCCAATAAAAAAAGGCCTGCTAGACAGGCCTTTTATCAAGATTATATCGCAAATTATTTTTTAGATTTTGCTTTATCGTCTTTTTTATCAACTTTCACTAATTCAACGTCGAAAACCAAGGTTGAGTTCGCAGGGATAGTTGGGGTCGCTTGTTTGCCGTAAGCCAGTTCTGGCGGGATAACAAACTTGTATTTTGCGCCCGGTTTCATCAACTGAACACCTTCAGTCCAACCAGGGATCACACGGTTAAGAGGGAATTTAGCAGCTTCACCGCGATCGTAAGAACTGTCAAACTTAGTACCGTCAATCAACGTACCTTTGTATTGTACTTCAACTGTATCGGTTGCTTTTGGTGACGTGCCTTTACCTGGTTTTAATACTTTATACATCAAGCCAGATTTGGTTTCTTTCACGCCATCTTCTTTCGCAAATTTAGCACGGAAATCTTTCCCTGCTTTGATATTCTTCGCCGACTCTTTGCTTTGCTTCTCTTTCATTTTTTCAGCAACACGCTTATCCAGACCTTGAAGTACTTTACGTGCTTCGTCTTCTTTCATGCCTGCTTTGCCAGCAAAAGAGTCTTTAATTCCTTTTAGGACGATGTCTTTATCCAAATCAACGCCAATTTCTTTCGGTTTTTCTAGGCTGGTTGATAGGTAGTTTGCAAACGATATGCCGATGGCATAAGCCGCTTTTTCATCGTCTGATTTAAATTGAACGATGCTTGCTTGTTCCGCTGCTGGTTTAGTATCTGATTTTGGGTCGTCTTTTTGGCATCCAGCGGCTAACATAACGGTAGCGGCAAGCAATGACACTTTAAACAATGATTTCATTCAATTCTCCAATTTTCGGTATTCTTACAAAGGTGAGCCACATAACTGGATATTCAGTTGGTGTTGCCCTCATAATTGTACCAATATAACTTTATGTTATGCGATTGTCTGTATATCAAACAGGATTATTAAACTTGAAACGAATATTTTCTCACTTCATTCTAAGCTTATTTATCATTTTGACGCTAAATGGGTGTTTTTTCAAAAGTAATTCGGTCGAAGAATGGGATCTCGAGCCCAACGGATCAACCGCTTTTGCCCTCAGCCCCGACGGACGATTCGCCTTACTCTATTCACAAGAACACCAATTAGTTTTTTGGGATCTTAAAAAAAGAACACAACTTGCTGAACTTGGCCCACAAGATCCACAGGCCCATACTGTGAACCTGATTCGCATTTCAGATAACGACCGTTATGCCGTTACTGCTACACAAACCAATTTTGCTGTTTGGGATCTCGGATTAGCCCAAGCCGATGGATTGTGGTCCATTTCCGATGGCACCATACGAGATATCGACATTGCCAGTAACGGCCAACAAATCTTACTTGGCTTGTCGAATGGAAAAGCCATCTATGTCGACTTAGTCAACGGTAGACGGATTGAGTTCCTAGCCCACCGAGAAAAAGTCAATACGGTCGCCCTTTCCCCCAATGGTCGCTACGCACTTACCGGTGGCAATGACCATACCGCTTACCTATGGGATACCCAGAATGCGAATATCATATTAACGCTACAACATGAACATAGAGTGAATAAAGTCGCCTTGCAGCGTCAGGGGGCCTATGCGTTTACCTCTGACGATGGTAATGACGCCTTCATTTGGAATCTCAAAACGGGCGAAAAGCAAAGCCACTTAAAAAGTTTTTCTCGGCAACTTATTTTCTCTACGGCTCGGTTTGCCAAGAATGGCCGCTATTTACTGACTGGGACACCGGGCAGCCAAGTGGCCATTTGGAATACGACCAGCGGAGAAAAAATCGATGACTTTATCGCGAAGCCACAAAAAGATGCTCGTCCGCCGCGAGCCGTCGTGTATGATGTGGCCCTAGATAAACAACAACGAATTATTTCTGCGACTTCAGCAGGGGTCGCTGAAGCTTGGGAGTGTGAAGAATAAAATGAATGTTGAGATGAAAAAACTGCAACAGCGTGTTGATGACCTAGAATATCAAATCTCTTTTCAAGAACAGACGATTAGTGATCTCAACGATGCATTAAGTCAACAGCAGTTTTTGATTGCTGAAATGAAAGACCAGATGAAATTCGTCGTAGGAAAGATTAAATCGATTAGCCCAAATGAACTCGCCGACCAATCGGAAGAAACGCCCCCACCGCATTACTAAGTACTAGAGCACCTCAACAGCACCAAGAGAGCTTCTGGCCGCGACTTTGAGCACTGACCTGCCCGAAGGTAAATATTACCTCTAGTGACGTTTGCAGAGACGATTCTAGCACGCATAAAAAAGGCTCCCTCAGGAGCCTTTTTTATTAACGTCATCACATTACTTAGTCACGGTATTCCCTTGAGGATTTTTCATGTATTTGAAGAAATCACTACTAGGATCCAGTACTAACACATCGTTCTTACTGTTAAACGATTTTCGGTAAGCTTTCAGCGAGCGTAAGAAGCTAAAGAACTCCGGACTTTCACTGTAAGCATCCGCGTAAATTTTCGCAGCTTTCGCATCGGCATTACCACGAGTTACACGAGCGGTTTTATCCGCTTCTGCAAGAATAGTGGACACTTCGAGTTCCGCTTGAGCACGAATCACTTCTGCTTTTTCTCGACCTTGTGAACGGTGCTTACGAGCAACTGATTCACGTTCGGCACGCATACGTCGATAAATCGATTCACTAATCTCATCGGGTAGGTTGATTTTCTTAATACGAAAATCCACAACCTGTACGCCCAAATCTTTAGATGCACTTTCACGAGTATCCGTTAAAACGTCATCCATGATTTGATCACGTTGCCCATCCGTTTTTAATGCTTTTTTCGCCGCTTCCGTATTGACCACATCAGAATCAGCGCTATCGGGTAGCACTTCTTTATTACGTGGGCCAGAAACGATTTGCTTAATCTCACGCTCACCGATTTCTGAACGTAATACGTCCGTTACTTTACGCTCTAGCAAGGCTTCAGCCGTCAGTGAATTACCACCGCCCGTTGCCAAATAAAAACGCCCGAAATCTTGAATGCGCCATTTCACGTAAGAATCAATAATTACGTCTTTTTTCTCGGCAGTCACAAAACGATCCGCTTTACCATCCATCGTTTGAATACGTGCATCTAAGCGTTTCACGCGATCAAACAAAGGCAATTTAAAGTGAATCCCTGGCTTATAGATATGAGCTACGGTGCCACCATCGTCTTTATTAATTTTACCAAAACGTACCACGATGCCACGCTGACCTTCTGGAATAACAAATAACGACATCAGTAACAACGCCAATACCACAACCACTGCGGGGATCATTAACTTACGCATTTTTAGTATCTCCCTTGGCGTGAATCGCTGGTACGTGATGAGTCATTGCCAGATTGCTTTGTCTTAGTATCGGCATGCTGAGATTCACGCTTAATTTGGTCATACACTGAGATAGAATCTGTATTATCCGTTTGCTTCGGCTTATCCGATTCTTTCATCAGCTTATCCAGTGGCAAGTACATCATATTGCCGCTTGATTTAGTATCTACCATTACTTTGGATGTGTTGGAGTACACTTTTTCCATCGTATCAAGGTAGAGACGCTCACGTGTTACTTTCGGCGCTGCTTTATATTCAGGTAGCAGTTTCTCAAATTGAGCTACTTGACCTTGTGCACCGTTAATCACACGCTCACTGTACCCTTTCGCTTCTTTTTTCAAACGTTCGGCACGGCCTGTCGCTTTCGGTAAGATCTCATTTTTGTATGCTTCCGCTTCTCGGATGAAACGCTCTTCATCTTCTCGTGCTGCAATCGCATCATCAAAGGCATCTTTGACTTGCTCAGGAGGACGAGCGGATTGGAAGTTCACATCAACAATAGAAATACCCATGTCGTACTTATCAATGATTTCATTCAGGGTTTTCTGCGTGGTTTGACGAATCTGTTGACGACCACTGGTCAAAATACTATCCATCAAAGAATCACCAATCACGGCACGTAATGCAGAATCGGTGGCTTGACGTAAACTGTCATCGGCATTAGTGACCACATACAAATATTTATACGGATCAGACACACGATACTGAACATCCATTGAGACAGTGACAACATTTTCATCTTTCGTCAGCATCAATCCTGATGCACGTAAAGAACGAATTGCTTGCACGTTAACCGGAGTGACCGTGTCGACGAAACGAGGTCGCCAATTCAGACCGGGATCGACAATACGATCGTATTTACCTAGACGTAGCACCACACCACGCTCTGCTTCACCAATCGTATAAAAGCCAGCAAAAAACCAAACTAATACTGCAATCAATGCAACAATGCCTATCCCAATGGCTCCGCCATTTGAAGAAGACCCATTACTTCCATTGCCTTTTTTGCCGAACTTACCTCCGAGCTTTTGACTAAGTTTGTTAAATACTTCGTCTAAATCTGGAGGACCTTGATCACGACCACCTTTATTCCCGCGATTATTATTACCCCACGGGTCATTATCGCGGCCATTGTTGCCGTTGTTATTACCAGGCTCATTCCACGCCATTAGAAAGCTCCATCATTGATATGACGTTATACTTTAGCAATGATTTAAGTGACTATAAAGTCAGCTAAATCCGCCTCTTCTCTTTTCTCTAGTCTAGACCAATCTACCTGCTGCATACGAACAGTAATCAATAAATTGCCCTCTGGATCATATTCTTCCTGCTTAATACAGTTCATTTGGAAGAAGATGCTCCGGATACGTCCTTGATGTTCAGGTGGAATTTGCAAATCATGTTCGACCATTTGGCTGGCAAGACGCTCGGTCAATGCCTCAAATAATAAGTCAATTCCAGCACCAGACATCGCTGACACCCAAACCGTGCGAGGGACGCCCTCATCATCACGTTCAATACGCGGTGTTTGATGCTCTAAACTATCAATCTTGTTCATGACGAGCAGAGTTGGGACTTCATCTGCATCAATCTCTGCCAACACATCATTCACAGCTTCAATGTTCTCACGAAAACGATCATCACTCGCATCAATAACATGTAACAAAATGTCAGCTTCTTGCGTTTCTTGTAACGTCGCTTTAAATGCGGCCACAAGATCATGAGGAAGATGACGAATGAACCCAACAGTATCCGCTAAGATCGCGGTACCAATGTCAGCCAATTCCACTTTACGTAGCGTCGGATCCAAGGTTGCAAACAGTTGATCCGCTGCATATACATCGGCTTCAGTGATCCGATTAAATAAAGTCGATTTACCCGCGTTGGTATAACCCACTAAGGACAACGTTGGAATTTCTTTGCGGTTTCGTGCGCGTCGGCCTTGCTCTCGTTGTTTAGACACTTTCTCTAAACGACGTAAAATCGCTTTGATTCTATCACGCAATAAACGACGGTCTGTTTCTAGCTGAGTTTCGCCAGGACCACGTAAACCAATCCCCCCTTTCTGACGCTCCAAGTGAGTCCAACCTCGAATAAGGCGTGTAGAAATATGGCGCAATTGTGCCAGTTCTACTTGGAGATTACCTTCATGGGTTCTTGCGCGCTGCGCAAAGATATCTAAGATCAAACCAGTGCGGTCGATCACTCGACATTGACATAGTTGTTCTAGGTTGCGTTCTTGAGCTGGGGATAAAGCGTGGTTAAAAATGACGATATCAGCTTCATTCGCTGCGACAGCGCTAGCAATTTCTTGCGCTTTGCCGTCACCAACGAAATATTTAGGGTGAGGAGATTGGCGGCTGCCTGTGATCACTTGTAAAGTAGAAACACCCGCAGATGACACAAGCATTTCACACTCACTAAGATCTTCCCACTCACCCTCTTGCGTGAAGTTGATATGAACAAGTACGGCTCGCTCCCCCGATTCGTAACGGTCAAACAAGCGCTCAACTCCTTAAATATTTTGAAATAATAATTTACTCTTCTGTTTTTTCTGCAGGACGATCCTGCGCTGGACGCTCAGCATTGTGATGACTCACAGCGCGAGCAGGAACGACAGTAGAAATCGCATGTTTATAAACCATTTGATTCACTGTGTTCTTCAACAGGATGACAAACTGGTCAAAAGATTCAATCTGACCTTGTAGTTTAATGCCATTCACTAGATAGATAGAAACCGGAATACGCTCGCGACGCAGCGCGTTCAAGAATGGGTCTTGTAGAGATTGCCCCTTAGCCATTTTATTTTTCCTTATTTTTGATTTTGTCTTAATTATTTAGCTAGTGGTGCACGAAATAAGTGTGCGGCCTCATATCTGAGCTAAACGAATGAAAAATACTTTAAGTTCATTATTGAGTCGTATGACCACAACTTCAAGTCATTGATCTTACTTAAAGCACATTACGCAAAAGCGAAAATAATTATACACACCTTATTCAATCAGATGCTATTGCATCAGACATTGTTTCAAAAGCGTGATCAATATCTTCACTATCTAACCAAGTTAAATCATCCCAGCTGCGTAACCAGGTAATCTGTCGCTTGGCCAATTGACGGGTGGCACAGATACCACGAAAAACCGCGTCATCTAATGTACCTTGTCCGTCTAAATATTCCCACATCTGTCGGTAACCAACACAACGAATTGACGGTAAATCGGCATGAAGATCGTCACGTTGGTATAACGCTTTGACTTCGTCTTCAAACCCTGCTTCAACCATCTTGTTGTATCGTAACTCAATCCGACGATGGAGCTCTGCCCTTTCCTTGGGAACGATGGCAAACTGCTTAACACGATAAGGAATTACTTCACCTTTCGTGGCGGTTAACTCTGTTAATGTTTTACCAGTAATTCGGTAAACTTCCAATGCCCGAGATAAACGTTGCGGATCATTGGGGTGAATCCGCTTTGCCGACACTGGATCAATATCTTGCAATTGATCGTGCAGCATTGTCCAGCCATTCGTCAATGCTTCTTGCTCTATTTGTTGGCGAATTTTTTGATCTGCTGCGGGTAACGGTGATAAACCGTCAATGAGCGCTTTGTAATAGAGCATCGTTCCGCCCACCAGCAAAGGAATTTTTCCTTCACTAACAATAGCATCCATGGCTAATAATGCATCACGACGAAAATCGGCCGCGGAATAAGAATCACGCGGATCGAGAATATCGATCAAACGGTGTGGCGCGAGAGCCAGCTCTTCACGAGACGGTTTAGCCGTACCAATATCCATTCCTTTATAAATCAGCGCGGAATCCACACTGATAATTTCCACCGGAAATTTTTGGCGTAAACGAATCGCTAAATCGGTTTTACCCGATGCGGTAGGCCCCATAAGAAACAGGGCTAAAGGTAATTGTTTAGTCATGAATTCAAAGCTGCAATAGTCACGGAAAAATCTACTTTTTGAACAAATTGGCGATCATTTAAAGGCAATTCGCCTTCCCAAAGTAACTCTAGTTCAGAAATCAACTGAATACCTTCCGATAATGTATATTCAGCCTTACTGCTGACCACTTGATCACTTAACCAATAGGCAAAATTCTCATGATTGAGTGTCACTTCATGCTGATCAAGTGCCGAAGACGCGTACGATAACAGATCCGGCATCAATTGTTGTAAATTTTGCTGCCGTAATGGTTGCGGCACACCCATAACCGTAATGGCCTGTTTCGACTTTGGCTGCAGATCGATTCCGAGCATAGCAAAATCATGCTGATACTTAGTCAAACTCACATGATCGCTAGGAGTCGCTTTAATCGAAAAAGGAACGAGTAAGGGCTGACTCTTTAATGGCGTGTCTTTGACGTGTAACTGTCCTCGGACTCGGAGCCATTGCGCACGCTCTAGTGAAACCAGCACACAGCCTAAATTAGACGACATCACTAAGTATTTACCATGCACGATATCGAGAGCTTTACCAAGCTGAGTCACTTCCCCTTGCTGAACCACCGGTTGAACTGGCTTCTCTGCGGTATCTGGATAATCAGGGAGCGAAGATGCGATTGGAGTCTCTAGAAGATGCTGATAGACCTTCACCTCTTCTTGGCTTGGTCCCTCTTCGGCACGTTTTGCCGCTGAATACTTTCCTCCACTCGGCACCGATGTTTTGTGTGGTGACGCTTGAGATGGCGATGACCAAGATTGATTCGGTGTCGGCTCCGCTACACTCGACTCTTGCCGAGAACGCGGCGTGCCATGACGATAATCCGGTTGCCCCGGATAAGCTGGCACCGTATCCATCGCTTGCCAAACTTGCGGTGATACCGGACTTAAAGGCTCAGACTCTTCGGTGGGGGCTGGTGACTCAGGAGCATGAGAAAATGCGGCTTGGTTGTGAGTAGGCTCATCAATGTATAAGCCTTGCGCTAAAGCACTGGTGAGCGCTTGATAAATAAAATCATGGACAAGACGCGCTTGCTGGAAACGCACTTCATGCTTTGCAGGGTGCACATTGACGTCAACTTGGTGCGGATCGACTTCAATGAACAACACATACGTGGCGTACTGATCAGGCCGCAGACTGGTTTCGTAACTCTGACGAATCGCATGATTGATGAGGCGATCTTTCATCATGCGTCCATTGACATAACAATACTGTAAATCGTTTTGCTGACGCGCCCCTTCTGGCGTTGAGATCCAGCCAGAGAGTTTCATGCCTTGATGCTCCAACGTCACTTGCAGCATATTTTTTACAAAACTGTTACCGCAGATAGCAGCGATGCGCTTTTCTTCTTGAGCGGGCGATTTAGCGGCACGGTACTGACGGACCATCTTGCCGTTGTGGCGTAAATTAAAGGTAACATCAAAACGACTTAACGCGACGCGCTTTATTAACTCATCAATGTGAGTAAATTCGGTTTTTTCGGTTCGTAAAAACTTACGCCGTGCCGGTGTATTAAAAAACAAATCGAGGACCTCGACAGAAGTCCCTACGGGGTGCGCGGCTGGCTGAGTTTGCACCGCCATTTCTCGCCCCTCACTATGGGCAGACCATGCTTCTTCTTGAGTCGCTGGGCGTGAAGTCATCGTCAAGCGAGCCACAGAACTAATACTGGCCAACGCTTCCCCACGAAACCCTAAGCTCATGATCGCTTCTAAATCATCCAAATTATGAATTTTTGACGTCGCATGGCGGCTCAGTGCCAAAGCCAGTTCATCTTTGGGAATCCCTGCGCCATTATCACGAATGCGAATGAGCTTCGCCCCCCCTTTCTCGATATCAATATCAATGCGAGTGGCCCCAGAATCTAAACTGTTTTCTACCAGCTCTTTTACTACCGAAGCCGGTCGTTCTACGACTTCACCTGCTGCAATTTGGTTTGCCAAACGAGCCGGTAAAATTTCAATCGCCATAATCGTTCACGTCTTATTTATTTGGAATGATCAATACTTGCCCTACTGCCAGAGAGTCCGATCTTAGATGGTTAGCATGGCGAATACTATTGATGCTCACTCCATACTTACTCGCCAACTTCCCTAAATACTCCCCTCTTGTCACTTTATGTTTTCTCACTGGCTTATCTTTTAAACTCACCGTGATTTTCAACTTTTGTCCCAATGACAAAACATTCGATCGCAAATGGTTCTCACGCTTTATGTCATTTACCGAGACTTTATAATGCGCCGCTATCTTACCTAAATAGTCGCCTTTCGCCACTTTATGATAAATGGTCTCAGTCTCGACTTGATGGCTAACTTCAGGAACTTGAATCGAGGAACTGCCTCGAGGAATCGTCAGCGTCTGACCCACGGACAACACATTACCGTCCATATCGTTCGCCTTCTTAATATTGGCAACCGAAACGCCATAACGCTGAGCGATGACAGACAACGAGTCTCCACTTTTCACTTTATAGTGACGTGGTTTGCTGTGACTCGCAAACATCGTCCCTTGTGGTGGGTTCTCTTTAAAATATTCAACAATCGCAGTCGCAATCGCTCGGGCGATTTTTTCTTGATGGCTTTGTTGGAACAGTAACCGCTCCTCTGCAGGGTTGGAAATAAAGCCCGTTTCCACCAGTACCGAAGGAATATCCGGCGATTTCAATACCGCTAAGCTAGCATTCACAGGCTTACTACGATGCAAATGGGCTACTCTTCCCAGCTTGCCAAGAATGTCTGACGCTAGCTTGTAGCCTTCTTTTTGCGAGTGACTAAACTGCAAATCCAGCAAGGTCTGGCTCACATTGCGATCGCTGCTCTTTTTGGCTAGTACCGCGCCCGCACCACCTAATAGCTCTGATTGCTCTTCGTGGTTCTCGACCCAACGACTGATTTCCGTATTGGCACGGCGAGTATTCAATACAAACACCGACGCCCCTCGGGGCTTAGGTGAACGAAAAGCATCCGCATGAATCGATATCAATAAATACGCGCCATGTTCGCGCGCAATTTCGGTGCGGCGATTTAAACTGACATAATAATCGCCTTTACGCGTCATCACCGAGTGCATACCAGGCACACGATCAATGAGATTGGCCAACTTCTTACCAATACCAATCGTGACATTTTTCTCAAAACGTCGTCCCGGTCCTATCGAGCCAGGATCTTCGCCCCCATGCCCAGGATCCACCGCGATCACAATATCTTGGTTTTTCGGTTGCGCTGGCTTCTTCTTAGAGTTAGAGGCCATGTGCGTAATCGGGTTTTGTTGCTTCGCTGACTCAGGCTTATTACTATTGGGTAGATCGATCACTAACCGATGTCCATACTGCCCACCAGGGGTTGGGGGTAACGTAAAGACTTTAGGTGAGACACGCTTCTTCAGCTCGAGCACAAGCCGAGTGGTGCCTTTTTCCGGTGGTGAGCTGGCACGAATTTTCTTGAGAATCTGACTATCACTGATCGTGATCGGCAAACGCGCTTTGCGCGTCGTATCATGCAAATCGACCACCAAACGTTCCGGACTCGACAAACGGAAGTAGCTGAACGTGACTTTACTTTTTACATCAATCACCACCCGTGTATCATCCGGTGATGGCCATACTCGAAGACTTTTTAAAGTATTCGCGCTAACTGAGTGCGCAAAAAGAGCAATAAATAACCCTAAGAATACATAGAGAGAACGGGAACGAACGGCGATCAAAATAACTCCAATTGACTTATTAGCGTATTTCCATACTGATTATTGGCCGTCAGGGTGACTTGCCTTTGCTCACCATCATAGCGTAAATCAACAATAACATCCGCTTGTGGTAATAAGCCGTGACCTTTGTCAGGCCATTCCACTAAACATATCGCATCCGCAGTAAAGTAATCGCGAATGCCCATAAATTCTAATTCTTCAGGATCCGCCAACCGATAGAGATCAAAGTGGTAAACACGCCATGTGCTCATTTCATAGGGTTCAACCAGAGTGTACGTTGGGCTTTTCACTTTACCGTCATGGCCTAGGGAGCGAATAAAACCACGACTGAAGGTTGTTTTACCTGCACCGAGATCGCCATATAGAAATATCGTGGTCTGCTGCTGGCACAATCCAGCCATCGCAGCGCCTAGTGCAACAGTATCTTGTTCGTCTTTTAACGTAAATGTCTTCGTGGTCATCTAACTGTAATCTCAAATCTATGGCCAAAAGGCGTAAAAAAATTCCCAGTAGAGAATAGTAAACTGTAGTGTAATTAATTAACAAGAACTCTCGTGTAAGCAAACGGAAAAACATCCCTAGTTTCTTGTTAAATTATTCAAGCATACGTAGTGGATCCCATACACTAGATCCGCTAACATTCGCGATCTTCTATACTGACAGAGCTTTTATGGATTATCACGCACTCGTTGAGAATATTAAATCGTGGGCCTATGAATTAGGCTTTGCCAAAGTTGGCATTTGCGATGTGGATCTTTCTGATCAAGAAGATGCTCTGCAGCAATGGCTTGATGCGGGGTACCATGGTGACATGGACTGGATGGAACGTCACGGTATGATGCGGGCACGTCCAGCCGAATTATTACCTGGCACCGTGCGAGTGATCAGCGCTCGTATGAATTACCTTCCGCAAGATGCGCATTTTGCAACCAACTTAAGCGATACCACACAAGCTTATGTGAGTCGCTATGCACTTGGACGCGATTATCATAAATTAGTTCGCAACCAACTGAAAAAGCTTGGTGAAAAGATCAAAGAGGAAGTCGGTGCATTAGGTTATCGTCCGTTCGTTGATTCCGCCCCTGTTTTAGAGCGGCCACTGGCACAAAAAGCTGGGTTGGGCTGGACAGGGAAGCACTCATTGATTCTCGATGAGAATGACGGTTCTTGGTTCTTTCTTGGCGAACTCTTGATTGATCTGCCATTACCGGTGGATACCCCATCAGAAAACCAATGTGGGAAATGCCGCGCTTGTGTCACCTCTTGCCCAACCAACGCGATTGTCGCCGATGGTATCGTCGATGCGCGTCGCTGTATTTCCTATCTCACGATTGAATATGCCGGCGTCATTCCTGAAGAGTTTCGAAAACTCATGGGAAATCGCATCTATGGGTGTGATGACTGCCAGTTAGTCTGCCCTTTTAACCGCTTTGCTGATCTCACCACACAAGCTGATTTTCAACGACGTGAAATGTTTCAAGACCCAGACTTACTCCGCTTATTTTCGTGGGATGAAAAGACATTTTTGAAAAAGATGGAAGGGTCTGCCATTCGACGAATCGGCCATGAGCAATGGCGGCGCAACTTGATTATCGCGATGGGGAATGCCCCCTATTCGCAGCGTATTATTGACACATTAACGGACACTCTGGGTCAGTCAGAGTTACTGGATACCCATATTCACTGGGCCCTGCAACAGCAAGAAAATCAGTTACCATTTCAAGATAGAAAAAAAGAGAGATTGATTCGAATTGTTCAAAAAGGGTTACAGCGAGATGCCTAAAAAAACCGTCATTTTGACATCTTGCCTCTTGACATTAGTTTATCCATAAAAATGTGGACAAAAAAATCTCATCCGACTTTTTCACTTAACAACTCAAAGTTAGTCACAATACAAAGAAATGATTAGGATCAAGTGTTTTTTAGTTAAAGATCTTTTTTTTCTTGTTATTACGCTTTGGAAAACTCAATAAAAACCATAATAAACAACAAGTTAAATAAAAAACACCTCATAGTAAAAACTCAAATCTCAAAAACGATCTTAGACAATATGCTGTTTTTTTCTACTCAAAAACACTTTATACACCAAGTTATCCACAGATTTATTTTGTGGATAAGTCTGTTAACTATTCGTTTAGAAGTCGTGAGTAACACAGAAACAGGCCCACCAGACGGTGCCCTGAAAGCAGGAAGGGAATAACGTAAGTAATATCAATTTAGGCATGATGCTTCACAGCATTAAGAGAACACAATCCATGTTAGAACTTAAAAATAGCACAAATATCGAGAGTGATAGAAAATACTATAGTGATCTTACTAACAATCTTACGATAGTTGCTCATTTGAGTCATAACAACACCGCTCAACACGTTCACTGAGACGGTCATCTTCTTCACATCCTCAGCCCAACGTCATCATCTCATCAATGCATATTCAGGCTGTAAGGCATAGAGAGACGAATCGACTCACCATAAGCTCTTATCGAAAAGCCCAACCAAAATAGAATCAACGCACTGAGGAAACGTTTGAACAGTATCAAGCATTCCATCAACGACTTGCGAACAATGCAGGTGGCAAAGTAACTACAGGCATATATTCGTTTTTAGCCATTGCAGATACGCAATGAATACAGACTTCATCAGAAGTAACTGGAGCGACACACGAGGTTCGAACTCGTGACCTCGACCTTGGCAAGGTCGCGCTC
>JBQGON010000071.1:0-16592 GCA_052087065.1 Vibrio sp.
GTTAAGTTGATTATCTCTTAACTGGGGTAGTCGAATCCATTAAACCACGTCACCAGTGCCGCTTTAACCAATAGTTTGGATAATGGTTTCAGCTCTGTTTCAATATGAAATGCTTTGTTCTTGGCAAGAGGAATCGCTGCAACTTCGGGCAATGTCTTAAGGTCAGACTCTCGATTCCACAACCTCAATAACACAGATAAGGCATTTTTAATACTATGTGGCCTTGATACTAACTCACCTTTATCGCGTAATTTATTGAAGTACTTAATGCAATCAATCATGATTGCATTACAAAATAGGTCACCGTGATAACCAATGTCGTCAATATATTGAAAGTAACTCACAAGCCCAGAAAAGTAAGATAGCTTTGAATAGTTATTAGGTAAGAGGTTTAGCCTTTGATGGATATCCCTAACGATATCGTCCCTATTAGCCAAGACCCCATTTCCAGACTCTATTTGTGTTTTTGTCGGGACGTTACGGTAACGCAAACGATAAGTGTAAGCTTTATGCCCATTACCACTGTGTAAAACCATATCTTCAAAACGAAATGGGATAATAGGTGCGCTGATCTTCTCAATAGTAACTCTGGTACGCCTTCGTCCCTGAATCATAATGCCCCCTCTAAATCATCAAAAGCACCAATATAATCAAGTACGTCTTCGTAAATTTCGTCGGCGGAGGGCATATCCTGTGCAATTTTCAAGTATTCTATCGTCGTCGCCCTCTCTTCATGACCAAGCAACGCTGACACCCTATCCAATGCTTCATCAGGTGTAATTAATAAAATTCCATACTCATCCTTTTTACTTAAAAGGTGGCGGAAGATATTAACGGCAAACGTTGAGCGTAAATTATGTATCGAGCCGACGATAGGATGGTCAAACCCTTGGGCTAGGTTTGCAGTGTTGCGAATTTCAATCCAGCGACCTGTAAAGTCTTGCAGTCTGGAAAACATAGGCTTACCCGACTGGGTAATAAACAAATACTCCAGCTCAGGATTAATAGCATCGTCACCCTCAAAAAGGTGCGTATTACCTGCTTCATCCTTCTCTTTACACCAACCTTTAAACTTCTCAAGACGCTTTCTATACCTGTCAGATTGCGAGTAATCGTAAAGAATTTTCATTAATGTTGCTGGGATTATGGTGACGCGACTTTTATTCTTCTCTACACTTCGCTCAGCCGTCTTTGTGAGTGATTGGTATTTATCACCTACGCCCAAATCCAGCACAGGCTTTTTAAAAACCTCTCTGCCATCTTGAATCATTGTTTCGGGGTTCACTATCTGTCCCAAGTGAAGGCTCGCGGCTTCTTCTCTGCGCAATCCAGTGTTACGGCAAATCATAGGGTGCAGGCAAAACTCAATCGGCAGTGAGTGTAGTTTATTGTTGTCACCATGACGAACCACCCTGCGGGACTTCATTAATATGTTTTGCAGAATCTTCCATTCATTACTGGTAAACGGTTTTAAGTCACGGCGTAGCTTGCTGAGGCTTGTACCGCCACTGCGAGATGACTGAGAAAACTTAATCCGCATATCTGTCGTGTGCACCTGCTTACGTTGGTATGCTTTCATACTGGATGCAGACGCCTCGAAATGGATATTCACTGTCTCAAACTGGAACGGGGGGTTATTAAAGCGGATACCCTGACGGAGGCAGTGTTTATAGAAACCAACGACACTGCTCATGTATTGCCTAGCCGTAGTTTTAGCCAATACTTCATCAATAGCGAGCTGCTTTATACCATCCCGATATTGGTAGGTTAACCGTTCTTGCTTGTTGCGAGGAAAGGTACTCCATTCTGGACGAGGGTTATCATAGAGAGGGTCAAAGTCCTCTTCATTATATCTGGCATCCCACTCTGCCTGCTTGTCCAATACAAAACTGAAGTAATGAGCAAGCCCCTGTGCATCTGTGCCAAGCTCAAGCACACCATCATCGATTGCTTTTGACAATAAGAACTCATTGACTATGTCTAATGATTTGTAGCTGACTAGGTTATCTTTGTCGTCATACCCAACAATATGGAGTAAGGGGAGTTTTTTGATGAGGATCTTATTGCCATTGGCTCGGTATGTAACTTGAGGTTCACCATCCTCATTAATAGATACCAATGGTTTCTCGTAAACGAAATTAGGGATTGTCGAAATTTCTACTTCTTTTCGTATGACCTTTTTCTGATTTGTACCGTTATCTGACATACTCAACCTCATGCTGTACATACAATCAGCATATACAGCATTCTCAACTTTGAAAGTTAATTATGAGGTTTTAGTCTATCAGGTAAGTTTTGAATATGGTCTTCCCAATCAATCACATCGATTTCATATACAATCTGATTGCGCACACTTTGCCCTGCGGCATGCATTCGTGTCTTAGAGCCAGTAATGAGCGGATGCCACTCAGGAAGGGGTTGGTTTTCAGCCAACAAACGGTAGGCGCAAGTATCTGGTAGCCAGTTGAACTCGCTAATTTTGTCTCGTGTGAGTTTTAAGCACGCTTCGCCAGAATCAAAGCGGTTTGCATAGTCTTTACAACTGCACGTTTCATTGTCTAATAAGCTACAACCAACATTGGTATAATAAACTTCATCGGAGTCTTCATCCATCAGTTTATGTAGACAGCACTTCCCACATCCATCACATAAGGACTCCCATTCTTCTTCAGACATCTGTTCTAGGGATTTGGACTGCCAAAATGGGGTTGTCATGACTCAGTTCTCACGCATATTGTGGTTAAATGGGCGCCCTTTATACCTAGCTTGCTGATAAAGTGCAACCATTGCCCACCAGCAGATTGCTAGCATGCAACAGAACAGTGCTAGGCGAGCATGACGCTTTCTGCTAGGATTCGTTTCCTTTCATCTTTTACCTAGAGGAACCACGATGGAATGTCGTTTAGGTTGCGGTGCATGTTGTATTGCGCCCAGTATTTCTTCGCCCATCCCGGGAATGCCGAACGGCAAACCTGCTGGCGTACGCTGTATACAACTTAACCAAGACAATCTCTGTCAATTATTTGGTAAACCAGAACGTCCAGCCGTCTGTCGCCAGTTTCAAGCCGATGATGAAATCTGCGGAAAAGATGCCACTCAAGCCATAACGATTATTAGCGAACTCGAGAGCCTGACTTGATGGAATTACACGTCCTTGCTGATACTCGAGATGAAGTAAAGATGGACCCTATAAACGCATAGTGATCCATAAACGGCATGATTAACCGTTAGGTATCGACTACGTCTTATTTAGGGCGTTGATGTGAGCGTGCAGAAACATAACAGATATAAAAAAACCGCTTTCTCGAGCGGTTTTTTCTTAAGACAATTTCAATCGACCGATCAGTGAATGGGATAAGGTCGTACCATCTACCAACTCAAGCTCGCCGCCCATCGGAACCCCGTGAGCAATACGGCTCGCAGAGACTTGATGCTCTCGGCAGAGCTCTCCGATGTAATGAGCCGTCGCTTCCCCCTCGACCGTAGGATTGGTAGCTAAAATCACTTCCTGGACATCCCCCTTTTGTAGGCGATAATCCAACATATCGAGCCCGATATCGCTTGGCCCAATACCATCGAGTGGTGACAAGTGCCCCATCAGGACAAAATATCGACCAGAAAATTGTCCAGTTGCTTCTAAAGCAGCAATATCTGCCGGGCTTTCGACCACACAAATCTGACCATTTTCGGCACGCTTATGATTGTTACAGATATGGCAAATGTCGTCTTCCGTAAACGTTCGACATTCGCGGCAATGGCCAATTTCCACCATCGCTTTGCTAAGCGCATCGGCTAACTGCAAACCACCTTTTCGATCGCGCTGTAACAAATGAAAGGCCATACGTTGGGCTGACTTAGGACCGACTCCCGGCAGACAACGTAAGGCCTCCATCAAATGCTCCAGCATAGGACTGGTACGCATTATTTACCTTCTTATTCGATTAAAATGGCATTTTCATACCTGGTGGTAATTGCATACCGCCAGTGACCGATTCCATTTTTTCTTTTTGTGTTTCTTCGACACGACGTGCCGCATCGTTAAATGCTGCTGCAATCAAGTCTTCAAGCATTTCTTTGTCGTCTGCCATCAAGCTTTCATCAATATCAACACGACGCACGCTGTGGCTACCAGTAATGGTCACTTTAACCAGACCCGCACCAGATTCACCAGTCACTTCCATATTCGCAACTTCTTCTTGCATTTTTTGCATGCGGTCTTGCATTTGTTGGGCTTGCTTCATGAGGTTGCCCATACCGCCTTTTCCACCAAACATTGTCATTCTCTCTGGTTAGTCTTGATTCATTACACATTAAATGGGGATGATTTTACTGCTATTCAACCCCATCCGATTTAAATTGGCCTTACGCTATCTTCATCAAGCGTCCCATTAAAACGACGCTGAATAAATTGTACATTAGGATCCGAAGATAAGCTTTCTATGGCTTGTGAAAGTTTGTTCTGATACAAACTTTCACGTAATTCTAATGGTGTTTGTCCTTGTTCACCGACAGACACCATCAGTTGATATGTTTGGCCAAGCACTTCATTCAACGCTGTCGATAACTCATCGTGCGCTTTCTCTGTATTCAAATGAGCATGACTCGGCCGTAAGGTTAGTTCAATTTGGTTGCCTTGCTGCGCAAATACCGAATTCAACGCCAATTGCTCAACTAATTTAGGCACCGTCAACCGTTGAATAAGTGCCGCCCATTCATTTTGAGCCGCGGCTTCTTGGGTGAGCTTTTCACTCATTTCTGGTGTTTTTTCATGCTCTAGCGCTTTTTTCAACTTAGTCGGTGTTACATCTGACTTGGTCTTCTCAATCACTGGCTGTGTCGGACGCCATTGATAATCACGCTCCGTATGCTCAGTTGCCATGACTTGATTGGTTGGCGCATTTGGCGACATCCATTGAGCATCGGTAGTAGGCTGTGCTCGCTGTGACACACGCTCCAACACCGATTCTTTGGATTTAGATGCCGCTGGTGTCTTTTTTACACGTTGACCATCCGCTGCTGAAGCCGCGTTTTTGCGTTTTGAGCGTAACTGATGGCGCAATCCACCCACGTGCGATGCCGCAGCAGATGATTCAGATCCAGAAGATGTCAGTGTCGCCTCTGCATTAACCTCAGCGGCGGGTGTCGAGGTGACCTCGTCATCAGCACTCGCCTCTGAAACGACTGGAGAGACATTTTGCTGTTGATAAGTTGGCGTTTCCACAGACTGGCCTGCCGTTGGATGCGCAGACACCGCTTGCGTCGGTAATATGTGCTCCGACGATGAGTTCGCTTCCTCATCCGTCTTCACTGATACTGGGGGCGTAACTTGAGTGTTGGTCACTGCCGACGATGCCGTCACCGGTTCGAGTACGGATTGCTGTGATGGACGAAAAGCCAGCATACGCAGCAAAATCATTTCCATGCCAATCCGCGCTGTCGGCGCCACCGCGAGATCCGCACGCCCTTTTAGCGCAATTTGATAGTAGAGCTGGACATCTTGCGGCGTCAGGACCTGAGCAAGCTGTATGACTTTTTCAGCATCTGGCGATTGCTCATCTAATGTCGCAGGTAACGCTTGATACATGGCTATACGATGTAATTGTGTCGCGAGTTGTTGTAGCAGGCCATCCCACTCAACACCGTTTTCAGCAAGTGACTGCAAACCACTCATCACCCCCTGCGGCGTTTTGCTTGCCACAGATTGCAGCAGATGGAGTGCTTGATCGGTATCCAAGGTACCCAACATATGGGACACCAAGCTGCCTTCAACACTACCATTACCTAACGCGATCGCTTGGTCGGTCAAGCTTAATGCATCACGCATACTGCCATCCGCCGCATGAGCAATCAGTGATAATGCTTTGTCATCAGATTGAATATGCTCTTGCTGCAATACATTACTGAGCTGTGCTTGAATCTGCTCAACCCCAATCGGCTTGAGATTAAACTGCAAACAGCGTGACAACACCGTGACTGGTAATTTCTGTGGATCCGTCGTTGCCAGTAAAAACTTCACGTATTCTGGCGGCTCTTCTAATGTCTTCAATAACGCATTAAAACTGTGCCGCGACAACATGTGCACTTCATCAATCAAGTAGACCTTAAAGCGCCCACGTGCTGGCTTATATTGCACGTTATCCAGCAACTCACGCGTATCTTCGACTTTAGTTCGAGAGGCCGCATCGATTTCCAATAAATCGACAAAACGTCCTTCGTCAATCTCACGACAAGCGTCACATTGACCGCATGGTGTCGAGGTAATGCCTTGTTCGCAATTTAGCCCTTTTGCCAACAAACGAGCAATCGTCGTTTTACCAACGCCTCTCGTGCCACTAAATAGATAGGCATGATGCAGTCGGTTCTGTGTCAACGCATTTTCTAACGCAGTTAGGACGTGAGCTTGACCCACGACCTCATTAAACTGAGTAGGACGCCATTTACGTGCGAGTGCAAGATAACTCATGAATACTTCCGTTTTTGGTGTTTAGTGACCGTCAAATTCACATAGACTGTAAACGTTCAATCCCAAACTTTCCAGACGTTTATCACCACCAATTTCTGGCAAATTAATAACAAACGCTGCATGGTCAACAACACCACCCAAATCGCGGATCAGTTTGGTGGTTGCTTCAATCGTACCGCCTGTCGCCAGCAAATCGTCAACAAAAAGCACTTTATCGCCTGGCTGAATGGCATCAACATGAATTTCTAAGGTATCGGTACCGTACTCTAGCTCGTAAGACTGTGCTTTAGTTTCGCGCGGTAATTTACCCGGCTTACGTACAGGTACAAACCCCACGCCTAGCTCGAGAGCTAAAGGTGCACCAAATAGGAAACCGCGTGCTTCTGTGCCAACTACCTTGGTAAAGCCCATCGATTGGTACTTTTCAACAAACAGTTGAATTGTTGCCTGATAAGCTTGGGCATCTTCTAACAAGCTTGTGACGTCACGGAATAAGATTCCTGGTTTTGGATAATCTGCGACGCTTTTAATGCTTGATTTGATCAGTGAAAGAGTTTCGGTTGTCATAATTAATTAACTTCGTTTGACACAATGCTCTCAGGTAACAAAAGCAATGTTATTTACGGTTAGTGGCCATTCATCTTAACGATTTACAGGCGCCAAAAATACAAACGCCCACTCGAAGAGTGGGCACACTTCCCGCTAATGCTAGTGATTTTCGTCTCGTATAGCAACAACCGGATAAGGTGAGCGCTGAATAATCCATCTCAAACGCCTTATTTCTAGAAATAAAACGGCTAAATAACCGTGGTTCACCCTGCTCTATCTATCTAAAAAACATAAACTTAGATTAAAAATAAACAAAAAATACCGTTTGACTACTTTTAATACAACTCTGCTCTTTTGCAGCACGTTCTTCTTGTCAAAAGTCGGCAGCTAAACAATGCGATGTTTTCATCCGCCTTATCTCTTTCTCAATAGGTCGAATGACGCTTCTAATCAGAGCTTATCTTTCATATAAATATCGAGGACGAAGTTACGACTTCTTGTTTCGCTCAAAGATAGCTTGCACGCCGCTTTTAACTGTAACTCTGTGATCATAAAGTTCTTCAAACAATTATTCCCAAGCAGCACCTCACCAGACACATCAACCTGTTTGTGAATATTAGACCAACGGCATGACAGGCCAGCCGGCAAGAGAGAAACGGTTCCATCGTTGAAATTAACCAGTCCAAACATGGCAGACACTGGCTCTGTATGCTCAGTGCACTTGATACCTCGCTCGACAAGTTCTGCAAAGTCTTTAAGATCGACACTCAAGTTGCGGGTATTTCTTAGGTAGTCATAAAACATTGCACGTATCAGTAGAGTGGTTCCTACCCCGTGCTCAGTACCGCTACTTGAGTCCACAAGATAAAACATCATCTGCCCGTTGATTAACCAAGAATAATCGAAAATGAGGGGCATATGATCAGTCGATTGCAATAGTCGGTAGCTACATTGCCAGTCACCTTGCGCTGAATCATTATCGGGTAACAGCGCTTGCAAGAGGCCACGAGCAGCATTAGGGTGATTATCTAGGTAATCGAGGTGCCAGTACAAATCACGCTCTTCAGACGCCGTTGCTTGATCGTCGACACGGTACCATTGGCTGGCGAGGTCTCGCTGCTCACTGCTATCCGCTAACGTAGTATCAATCGCAGCGTAAAGATGATCATGATCTCGAATGGGTTTAGGAAGAAAATCTTTAATACCAAATCGCAATGCTTTCGCCACGTCCGACATATCATCGGTGGCTGACACAACAATTAACGGTACGGCAGGATATTCTAGGCTCACTTCTTCGACAAACTCCATGCCATTCAACACAGGCATAGATAAATCACACAAAATAAGGTCTGGACGGCTGACTGAAAGCTGTCGTAATCCCTCTAATCCATTTTCGGCTTCAATGACTTCATAACCATGAGACACCAAGGAAGCTCGAATCATGTGACGAAAAATTGGATCGTCGTCCACCAGCATGATAATTTTACTTTGGGCAGTCTGTGAATCTGTCTGTATGGCAGTGTCGGCTTGTTGTCGAACATCGGCATTGTACATATTTGTAGCCTCACTATGTTCTGTCTCTTTAGAGATATTTTTATTGTTATAGGGTACTTTCATTTCTTACCTATTAAGGTAGCTTTTAAATACAATTTATACAAATATTCCAGTTTTCCACAAAGATGCATACTATATGTATGAAATATGACATATCATACAACGTATTGACATTCCTCAGGCCACACAGTTTGAGGTAAATAAATTTATTCAACTCGGTAAACAATGTGTCAGGAACTATGAAACTAGATGACCTAAACCTATTCCGACTTGTGGTCGAAAATGGCAGCTATACTGCGACATCCCGTAAAACTATGATTCCAGTAGCGACTATCACCCGACGCATTCAGGCTCTTGAAGATTCGTTAAACCTCAGATTACTTAATCGCCATGCTCGTAAATTATCATTAACAGAGGCTGGCGAACGATTCTTTAACGAATGCTCTCCTTTACTCAATCGGTTAGCCAGTATGACCGAAGAAATCACGGATGAATGTCGCGGCGCATCCGGCAAAATAAAAATTTCCGCGCCCTCTAACCTGACCAAACGCTTAATGATGCCGATGTTTATCGCCTTTATGCGGCAATATCCAGACATCAATATCGAACTCACCACCAGCAACCACGCAGATCAACTTGATCCAACCGAATGGGATGTAATTTTTCGAGTCGGCCCACAGCGTGACTCCAGTCTGATTGCTCGTAAACTCAGTGAAGTCAAAGACGTTCTCGTTGCCAGTCCCGATTACCTCGCCTTAAACCCAACGCCTTCCCATGCCGACGACCTCCATCAGCATTACCTTCTTAAAGGTTATCCATTAATCAAATGGCACTTAACTAATAGCAAAGGGGACAATGTTGTCAATATGGACAAGGGACGCTTTCAAGCGAATACCATCGATGTTGTTAGACATGCATGTACGCAAGGGCTAGGCATCGCACTCATGCCAGATATGATGTTAGAGGAATATATTCAGGCAGGCACATTAAAACGAGTATTGGATGATTGGTCTGCGAACCCCCGTGATATCTATATGCTCTATAACCACAAAGATCACTTACCTGAAAAAGTTCGCTTATTTATCGACTTTGTTATTGGCTACGATTTAAGCTAAAACATGGATAAAAAGGGTCTCTATGACCCTTTCCATGGTTGGTTAATAATTACACAGATTTACAAATAGCTAACAAAATCTTGACTATCACGCTTGGGTACGTCCATTGGTTTCATGCCTGGCGATCCCAAATAAAGAAAGCCCACAATCTGATCTTCAGGCTCAAGATGAAAGGCATTTTTGACGTTATCATTAAAAATCCAGCTGCCGCTGCGCCAAATACCTTGAAACCCTTGTACCATCGCCGCCATTTGCATGGCTTGTACTGCGCACCCAGCGGAAAGGTGCTGTTCTAACGCAGGCACTTTTTCATGAGGTTTCACCTTCGCGACCACAGTAATGATCATCGGCGCGCGCTTAGGGGCATTTTTCGCTTTATTGATCACCACCTCATCGCTGCCCAATTTTACTTCGGCCTCAGCAAATATTGCCGATAATTTATCTAAACCTTCTCCCTGAGCAATCACAAAGCGCCAAGGCGTTAGCAGGCCATGATCAGGAGCTCTCAGTCCCGCTTGAATGATATTTTCTAAGACTTCCCCCTGAGGGGCAGGCTCGGTTAACTTCGCCATAGAACGTCGGTTTAGCAGCATGTCTAGTGCGTCCATAATGCACTCTCCTTACAGTCATCATAGGTAAATAAGCAGCCAACCCGCTTATGATTTGAGAATATCAATAAACCAGTAGATGGGTCGATACTCGATTGAGAGTATCACTCTATTAATTGCTACTCTCCGGATGGTCTTGTAAGTCAATCCAACGCTGCAAAGCATCACTGGGCCGATAATGCTCGCCATATTTTTTGGCGTAATCATTCATTAAATTCAATAGCACGGTCGCTCCCAAGCTACGCATATAATAAAACGGCCCACCTAAAAATGGAGGGAAGCCTAAGCCAAATATCGCTGCGATGTTGCCATCGCGCTCTGAAGCGACGACCGACTCATCCCAGCAACGTGCAGCTTCATTGAGCATAGGGAGCACGCAGCGCATCGCGATGGTTTCCGCAGTTAAGTGATGTTCCGGGGTGACATTTAAATGCGCATACAACTGAGGGTTGACCTTCGCTGTCTTTTTATCGTGATAGTCATAAAACCCCATAGACGACTTTTTACCAGACCATTGCCTATCCAGCATAATTTGTAATGTATCAGGCCCCGCAAACCGCTCCCCTAGTTCTTTTACCATAACAGGGATGACTTTATTGCAGACATCAAGCCCAACCGCATCGAGCAGTTTAAATGGCCCAACCGGAAACCCAAATTTGGTCAACGCACGATCAATATCCGTAATCGGCTCACCATTGCTCAGCATGACTAATGCTTCTCGCAAAAACGGAGCGAGGATACGATTGACATAAAAGCCAGCCGTATCTTTAACCACAATCGGCGTTTTCCCTTGCTGCCTAGCGAACTGCACCACGCGGGCTATCGTCTCGGTTGAGGTTGCTTGATGAGGCACGATTTCAACCAGAGGCATCTTTTCAACAGGACTAAAATAATGCAGACCAATGACTTTTTCTGGGCAGCGAGCCGCATTCGCAATCTGTCGGATAGGAATCGAGGAGGTATTACTGGCAAACAGCACTGGCTCGCCCGAGCGCGATTCAATATCGCTGATCATTTGCTGCTTTAATGTTAAGTCTTCAAATACCGCTTCAATCACTAACTGACTCTTCTCAATCCCCTCCCAGCTGGTTCCGCCGGAGAGTCGGCGCATGTGCACAGCTTTTTCTCGGGCCGTCATACGCTGCGTCCGTACTTTCTTCATTAAGGTATCGTGACAGTGGCGCAACGCGGCTAATACGCCAGTATGCTGAATATCTTTAATCCGAACATTCGCTTGCGCCACCACTGCACTGACGTAACTGATCCCCGCCCCCATTAAACCGCCGCCGAGCACCATGACTTGCGTAATATCATTGTCACTCTCTGTTATTTGTTCACGCTTTAAATCGGTCGTATCATGAAACAAACGGCGGAGCGCAAACGATTCTTCTGTCATGGCTAAGCAGCCAAATTGCTCCGATTCGTGTTCAAGCCCAACCGCAAAACCTTCTTTGAGACCGCTATAAATCACATCCAAAATAGCGTTGGGGGCTGGATAATGTCCGGAGGTTTTCTCCATCATCTTATACCGAGCGCGCGTGATGACTTGTTTAGCCAGTAAATTCGAATGCACCAACCAGTAGTTGAGCCATCCGGTTGATTGCCACTTTTGTAGATTACGTTTACGAACTGCCTGAGTAAGCACCGCGTCCTTGGCAAGGCTAAGCAATTGATGTGGCGAGACAACCTCATCGACAAGACCTAACTTGTGAGCTTTCTTCGTAGAAATCGTTTTCCCTGTCATGATGAGATCCATCGCAGGCACCACACCAATCAATCTTGGTAGACGTTGTGTCCCTCCTGCGCCAGGTAGCAACCCAAGGCGCACTTCAGGAAACGCAAAACTCGTGACTTTAGCGTCACTGGCCAAGCGGTAATCACAGGCCAGCGCAAGCTCTAAACCACCACCGAGACAAGCACCATGAATCGCCGCAATCACCGGACATGGCAAAGCCGATAAACGTTGAAAGACTTGCTGCCCTTGCCTTGCAAGATTACGTGTTTTTTCAGCACTCTTGCATCTGTCAATCATCGAGACATCCGCACCCGCGATAAAATGATCGACCTTTAGTGAGTAAACAATGACGCCCTTCGGTGGGGAAGACTCTAACTCTGCTAACACCTCGGCAACATCGTTAAATGCTTCGGCCTTTAACGTATTCACTGTCGCGCCGGGAACATCGACGGCCAGCCACACTATCCCCTGAGAATCTCGGGTATAAGAAAAACCACTCGGCTCTGTCATGACTCCACCTCCAAAATCATCGCAGCGCCTAGGCCACCTGCCGCACAAGCTGTGGTAAGGCCCAGTCCGCCCCCTCGCCGTTGTAACTCATGTAAAGTCTGCAATATCATTCTTGCGCCTGTCGCGGCAAAAGGATGCCCATAAGCAATAGAACCGCCCAACACATTCAGCTTTTGCGGATCAATCTCCCCGACTGGCGTCGTCATTCCTAACTGCTGCTCGGCAAATTTTTTGCTACCCAACATCTTTACATTAGCTAATACTTGAGCGGAAAAAGCTTCATGCATATCGATCAAAGTAAGATCATTGAGTTTTAAGCCGCAACGCTGTAACACTTTGGGCGTGGCATGGGCTGGCCCCATGAGTAAGGCATCTTGCGCAGACAAACCGGCAAAGGCGTAATCTTTCAAATAGCCAAGAATGGGGATTCCGAGCGCCTTGGCTTTGTGTTCGCTCATCATTAGCAACGCAGCCGCTCCATCGGTCATTGGCGAGCTATTGGCCGCAGTCACTGAACCATGCTGGCGATCAAAAGCCGGACGCAGAGATTGATAATCAGAGAGTAAGGCCTCAGGGCGCAAGGTATTATCGCGCTCGATCCACTCAGTGTAAGGCTTAGGATAAATAGACATGACCTGCGATGTCAGATGACCAGAATCCCAAGCCGCTTGGGCTTTTTGATGAGATTGATACGCGAACTGATCTTGCTCTAAGCGAGAAATATTCATGGATTTTGCCATTTTCTCTGCCGCTTGCCCCATCGTCTCGCCAGTCGAGTACTCAGCAACCGCAGGAGGTACTGGAAAATAGTCTTTCGCTCGCAAACCTCGTAGTTGCTTGAGTTTGCCCCAGAGCGTTTTCTGTCTATTCATGGCAAGTAAACTTGCTGCCAAGGGGCGTGAGACACCAATGGGTAATACGGAACTAGAATCCGCTCCTCCCGCGATTCCAACACTGATACGTCCTTGCCAAATTGCATCAGCAATATTAGCAACCGATTGAAAACTCGTTGCACACGCTCGCGTGACGGAGTAAGCGTCGGTGGTAACAGGCATACCACTACCCAGAACAATTTCACGCGCGATATTAGGGGCTGAAGGCATTTGAATAACTTGCCCAAACACCAATTGCTCGACACTGTTCGCCTCGACTGGCGAGCGTAACAGTAATTCATCCACAACCAGTTGACCTAATTCCAAGGCGGTCAGCGCTTTTAGTGACGTACTTTGCCGAGCAAATGGCGTGCGAAGCCCTGAAACAAATGCCACTCGATCGTGCGGTTGGGTGACCATGACACCTCTCCCTTTTTATGGTGCGTTATCATAAGTGTACTAACAAAGGAGGGCTTCGCCAGCGCTGGGCTAGCAAACATGATACAGGTAACAGAAAAACCACAGGAAACAGCCAACCAACCTAATCATCAGGACAAAAAAAACCACGCAGTCAACTGCGTGGTTAGAAACGTCGAGTGATTAGCTTATGCTAATTAAAACAATCAGACACCTGATTGGAAGAAAGTAAAGTCAGCCTTCAAAAAGAATCGTCATCTTGCTCATACGTTAGCCTTGCGACTAACGAGATGACAAGTTCAACTATAGCGTGTGCGGCGAAATAAATATTGGTTTAGATCAATGTTGAGCCAGTTTCTTACCTCATTATTTCGTCATCCCACACCACCTCGCCAAACTCACCACTACACCAAATATATGACAATAAGACGACAAGGCCCCTAAAAACAAATAGAGCTATTACTCTAAAATTTACGCATTTCACGCATTTTTGCCCTTGTTCGCGCTAATTTCTTACAAATTGTCACCTTTTTTGGCAATGGTCGGATATGTATCTAATAGACTTGCCTCTAGTATCAGCCCGAAATTGAGTATTAACTCAAAAATAATGCCCTTAAGAGGCAGATTCGTAGGATAAATATAATGAAAAAGACGCGCTTGTATCAAAAAACTCTGCTCGCCATGACCGTAGGTCTCATGACTCAACAAGCCACTGCGGCTGGTTTCCAACTTAATGCTCAATCAGCCACTGGCCTTGGCCGTGCTTTTGCTGGCGATGCTGTGATTGCTGACAATGCCGCTTCAATGGCTCGCAACGCAGCCACAATGGCATTATTTGATAAAACGGCTTTATCTTTGGGTGTGGAAACTATCACGACCAAGATTGATGTCAAAAACGCAACGTATAATGGAGTCGTGCCAGTCGATGATGTCGACGATGCAGGCAGTACGTCAGTTGCACCGAACCTCCACTTAATCGTTCCAGTAAACGACAAGTTTGCATGGGGGGTCAGTGCTTACACTAACTTTGGCACAAAAACCGAGTTTTCTGATGATTACATTGCGTCAGAGTACGGTGGTAAAACCGACCTTAAGAGTATCAATTTAGGACTTGCTGGCTCATATCGATTGAACCAACAATGGAGTTTTGGTGCAGGTATCGATGTCATTTATGGACAAGGAACGTTGCAACGCTATGCAAGCAAAACCCTTGCCCAGGCGAGTTCCCTCAAATTAGGTAGCACCGTACCCACAGGTACTGCGCTCGTTGACGTTGACAAAGCCGATGGTTGGGCCGTTGGCTTTAATGTCGGTACCGTATACGAACTCGATGACAATAACCGTTTCGGTTTTGCTTACCACTATAGCCCTAAATTTTCAGCAAAAGACGATTACGGCCAAGAGATTACGCTACCATTACCGGATATCGCGGAGTTTTCTGGCTTCCATAAAATCAAAAATACCAAATTTGCTGTGCACTACAGCATCCAATGGATCGGTTGGAGTTCGTTTGACAACATCGACTTTGATCACTTAGATGCGAGACAATCACCAATCGTACGTACAACATCAGGCACCAGCTATAAAAAACCATATCAATGGCAAGATGGTTGGCATTATGCGATTGGCGGGACTTACTACCTAACCGAAGCTGTAACATTGCGTGCCGGTTATCTGTATGACACCAGCGCTCAAGATCAATTAACATCCATTTCAGTTCCAGACTCGGATCGTCAATGGTTCTCGGCCGGTGTGGGTTATAAACTCTCTAAGAACTCAACCATTGATTTCGGCGCCACTTACTTGCTGGGTGATAACGAAGACGTGACAGAAAAAGGCTCTGGAACCGTGTTGACTGCAACCACAAAAGCCGATGCGATTTTGCTTGGCCTACAATTTAGCCATACTTTTTAAACGATAGTATTGAGGAATGTGTTGGCAAATACAGCCTATGGATCATCAAAAGAGCCGCGTCGCGGCTCTTTTTTATGCAAACAGGGTTGATGTACTGTTCGCGTGTACCTGTACTGGCAACCTTTTATAGTATGGGTGTCTTGTTTGTTCGCTTTGAAAATGCCTAACTCCTTTTGGCTTATAACGCCGTTGTAACCGGCAAAAAATTGTTGGCTAAAATTTTGTGAAGTACGAGCAAAGCCAACAAATTTTTTGTCCGCGTTGACGACTTTGTTATGTGAATTCTCGATTGAAACGCCGAACTTTTGTACGCATATTTTTCATAGGTGACGATGTATTAAACTGAATCATACGCCCCAAAGTCCATTGTTCATACCACGCAACACCATACAAATCATGGTCACTTAAGCTTGAAATGAGTAAAAGTATCTCGTTAACCGTAGACTCAAGCTCAATGAGTAAATCGTCATATTTCCACTGACGATACTCTTCGTGGAAGCTTTCAGCAAGCGAGCCTAATTGATTCCATTTATAACCTGTTTCTGGGAAATCAACTTGTTGGTTTTGAGCTCTTAAGTTATACCATTTAAGAACGAGTCTCCCCCAACCAATCAAGTAAGCCACTGTGTCACTAACGCTAATGACTGTACCTTTGATATTTCCCTCTACTCCAAGTTTGCGAGCTTTGCTTTCCGGAATTGAACGATAGTCAGCCATGAGTTTCGGAAATATTGAGTTTATCGCTAACTCCAATTCATCCTTGTTTTTTGGCACAGAAGACATTTTGATCTCCATTCACATAACGCCCAGCACAACGGATGACAGATCTGGCACGTAATTGCGCAGCAATTTGAG
>JBQGON010000072.1:0-16561 GCA_052087065.1 Vibrio sp.
GGGTGATATCGCGAAACGCAGTCACCAAGTCGTCTTGATATAAAATATCAGAATCAATTTCTTTGCGCACAATTTTGCTGAAGATGGTTTCTTCTGCCATGAGTAGACTCCAAGTAAATGAGAGAGTTAGTAAATAAACATGAGTATGCGACATGGGTTCATAAAGCTCAACAACAAACCCTGTCTAGCCGTTAATCCTGATGAAAACCGCTGATTTCTTTTCCCTAAGATGAACTATTATCAATCAGGCTGTCTAATCTTTTACACTATAATTTCATTTGTATCGCAAAATACTGAATAATAGTGTCAGTATTATAACAATTGACCATGATATTGTCGTATTTAGAGTAATACACTCTATTTTAACCCAATAGCAGAATCACTCGCTTTACTTTTTAACCAGTTATACGCTTGCGCTCCCCCTTTTATGTCATTAGTTTGCAAGTCGTACATGAGGATAAACACATTAATGGATATTCATGTTGGTATCATCGATCAGGACCCTATTCGCCTGATCACCCCATTATTAGACGACAGAATCGAATGCTCTCAAATGGTGTTCATTGGTAATAGTGATCAAGAAATCATCTATCAACGCTTGGAGACTGTTCTCAATAATCGCGGCATTAAAACCGAATTTTTTATCATCCCTCCAGGTACCAATATCACGGATATAAAAAACAGCACACGTAAACTGGCCATTGATTTAAAATCACGGGATGGCAATGTCTGTTTAAATGCCAGTTGTGGTGCACGCCATCATTTGCTCGCCGTTTATGAGGTTTTTCGCTCTTATCATTGGCCAATATTCGTGGTCGAACCCAATAGCGACTTACTGTGTTGGCTCTATCCCGATGAAAACAAAGATCGACAAGTACAAGACCATATTACCATCTCAGACTACCTGACTATTTTTGGTGCACGAGGCGAATTTACCGAGCACCCAATCTCACCGCAACTGGATCGTAAGTTATACGAATTAGGAGAGCGTTGGGCAAGCCATGCACTTGAGCTAGGGCCCGGACTGGCAACACTGAACTACTTAGCCACGACATGTCGTAAAGAACAGCGCTTAGATGTTGAACTATCGGAAAAACAACAAGGCTATCGAGAGCTGAATATTTTGTTAGAGGATCTCGTTGGGGCACAAATTGCCACTTACGAGAATGGCATATTGACCTTCCTCAATGAAGATGCACGCCGCTTTTCAAATGGTGAATGGTTAGAAACCCTAGTACATACCACCGTCAAACAAATTCAAGATGATATGCCAACGATTCAAGATCGCTCACTCAATGTACAAGTGTACCGTCAGCGCGGAGATCGGGAAGTTCGTAACGAATTAGACATTGCTTGCGTCGTAAACAACAAGCTGCATATTATCGAGTGCAAGACAAAAGGTATGCGTGACGATGGGGATGACACGCTCTACAAATTAGAGTCACTACGAGACTTACTCGGAGGATTACAAGCGCGTGCGATGTTAGTGAGCTTCCGCCCTTTGCGTCATAACGATATTACTCGGGCAGAGGATTTAGGCTTGGCGCTCATTGGCCCTGATGAGTTAAAAGACCTTAAAAAACACCTCGCAGTTTGGTTTAAAGCCGCTGGAGGACGAACTCAAGGTTTATAAAGATATAAAAAAACCTGATGTATTACATCAGGTTTTTTTATTCACTCAGCTCAATTAACTATCGTCTTCAGTAAAACTCGAAGGTAGTGTCTTTTTCATCTCATTCCAAAGATGAGCACTATCTAAGCCATATTGACGGATAGTATTGGGCAACTGTTCACTATTACCGCTTTCGCAGATCATTAAAAGATCACGATAAAACTGCAAGGCGAGACGACGACTTTCTGTATTAGAAAAGTAATAACTACCGACCCGGTCATACAGCTTTTTCAAGCCATTAAAAATCAAACCATAAATTTGGTTACCGGAGTGAAACGCCAACCGTTGAAACAACATATAATCATAAAAATTAAACGTTTTGGCCACCAAATGAACTTCACGCATTTCCTCTGCACACTCTAAATCCGGTTTAACGTTTTGCGCAATTTTATCGGCATAAGGAGAATGAGTAATAAATTCTTCCCACGTCGGCGCATTCAATAACGCTTCACACGATTCAATCACATTAGTGATCGTACGCTGAGAATTTTCCGGATTGACTTTAAATGCATAACGCATAAAAATTGGACTGATATTGGTTCTTGCCGCTAATAGATCTTCGACAATCGATGTAGCATTGTCAGCATCTAACGTCATCAAAGTATCCAGAATATGCAGCCCTGAGGTTTCCATAAACTGATTAACCTTAGTGGGTTTACCATGTTGAATGGTCAACCAACCGTCACGAGCGAGACGTTGTAACACTTCACGCAGTGTGGTTCTTGTCACACCAATTAACTCAGAGAGCTCTCGCTCTGCTGGTAAAATAGAGCCTGGTGGAAAACGTCCATTCCAGATACTCTCAATAATGTACTTTTCTGCAAAACCTGCTGGGCTCTTTGCCTTAATGACCATTAAGTACTTTTCCAGTTTTTATTTATTGATCTAATAGCACTCATCATACCACTATAAATGAGAACTCGAAAACCATCTTCAAGAAAGTGTTCAAATTATTGCAATAATTTTAAACGCAAGTAACAGAATAACGAGTTTCCTCACCTATTGTTACAAATCACGCCGCACCTTTTATGTTTCAAAATATGTCATGAGGAGCATGCCGCGATCATATATTGATAATTAAAATAACTATCAGACGGGAACGTTCTGGGTTTATCACAATATTATGGTAAAAAGACACGATTTAAAGGCAGTGATAGGGCTTCTAAGTGGTCAATAGTTTTGCTGATTAGCAAGGCGAGGTTGTGTTATGCTCACTAAGATTTAGCGGGTATAAGTTACGGCCTTAAGCTGAGTAATTACAAAACTGAGTAAGTAGCTGGGTGATCCATCGATTGCCATTGTAATCTTATATTGAGCTAGCAGGCGCAGTGTAACAAAGGCTCATCCTTTGCTCACTGCTAAAAGACAGTTGCGGTTTCCAAGGTAATCTTAAAAGCGGACGTCATTAAGCATGCGGTAACGATTGATGGCCATTAATCCACCCAATCAGCATGTTTACACACAATGTCATTCTTTCTTTTCAAGCGACAAAGCCTTTAATGAACCTCGGATTCCACCACTATACACACTACAGATAAGAGTCATTACCATGCCAACAACTTTAGGGCACGCGTTTATTAAGAATTTTCTTGGCAAAGCTCCTGACTGGTATAAAGTTGCCATTATCGCGTTTCTCGTTATTAACCCATTCGTCTTCTTTTTTGTTAGCCCATTTGTTGCTGGCTGGCTACTCGTCGTTGAATTTATCTTTACCTTGGCTATGGCGCTTAAATGTTATCCATTACAGCCCGGTGGCCTACTTGCCATTGAAGCCATTATCATTGGGATGACAAGTGCAGAGCAAGTGAAACACGAGCTCGCAAATAACATGGAAGTATTACTACTGCTGATTTTTATGGTCGCAGGTATTTACTTCATGAAACAGCTGTTGTTGTTTATTTTTACTAAAATCTTGTTAAGTATTCGCTCCAAAATTGCATTATCTGTCGCCTTTTGCGTCGCAGCAGCCCTACTCTCAGCATTCCTTGATGCCCTAACCGTGATTGCCGTGATAATTAGTGTTGCCGTTGGCTTTTACGCGATTTATCACAAAGTCGCTTCTGGTCAGAATTTCAATTCCAATCATGATCATACAAAAGACGAAAACATCAGTGAATTAACTCGCGATGATTTAGAGCAATATCGAGGCTTTTTGCGTTCACTATTGATGCATGCAGGGATCGGTACGGCACTTGGCGGCGTCACCACCATGGTCGGTGAGCCACAAAACTTAATTATCGCCGATAAAGCTGGCTGGTTATTTGGTGAATTTATTTTGCGTATGGCGCCTGTCACTCTTCCGGTATTTATTGCTGGGATCGTTACATGCATCTTGGTGGAAAAATTCAAAGCCTTTGGCTATGGGGCGCCACTTCCGGTAAATGTCCGTAAAATCTTAGTCGATTTTAACCGCCAAGAACGTGAAAACCGCACCAAGCAAGATGTCGCCAAACTGTGGATTCAAGGCATCATTGCTCTCTGGTTAATCCTCGGTTTAGCGTTGCACTTGGCCGCGGTTGGCTTAATTGGACTGTCAGTTATCATCATGGCAACGGCATTTACTGGTGTGGTCGAAGAACACTCGTTAGGTAAAGCGTTCGAAGAAGCCATGCCTTTCACCGCATTACTCGCGGTGTTTTTTTCCATTGTTGCGGTTATCATTGATCAGCACCTATTTACCCCGATTATTGACTGGGTATTACATATTGAAGATAACGGGACTCAACTTGCGCTATTTTATGTCGCCAATGGTCTGCTCTCGATGGTGTCTGATAATGTATTTGTCGGCACTGTTTATATAAACGAAGTGAAAACCGCACTCATGCACGGCATCATTAATACCGACCAATTTGCAATGCTAGCGGTGGCTATCAATACCGGTACCAATCTCCCTTCAGTGGCGACGCCAAATGGTCAGGCAGCATTTCTATTCTTGCTGACCTCTGCGTTAGCCCCGCTCATTCGTTTATCTTATGGAAGAATGGTGTGGATGGCGTTGCCGTATACCATCGTGCTCGCACTGGTCGGGTTATTAGGTATCGTCTTTTTCCTTGATCCTATGACGCATTACTTTTACGACTTGGGTTGGATCTCACATCACTCCGAAATTTTGACGAGCCCATCAGGGACAAGTCATTAAAAGTTGCCTACTATAGGGAACTCATTCAGGATAAAAAGCTCTGACATGTCAGAGCTTTTTTGTTTTAAGGATATCAACCGTGACCATTTTTGCCTCTTTGAATACAGTTTCTCGGCAACGTTTGCCGTGGCTACTTCTCTTGTTATTTGTGGTATTTTTTGAAGGCTGTGCTTTGTTCTTTCAGCACGGACTCGGATTAGGCCCTTGTGTCATGTGTATTTATGAACGCATTGCAATGCTGGGGATTGGTGGCGGAGCCATTATTGGTGCACTGGCGCCTAATTATATCGTCTTTCGCTGGGTAGGTTTACTGGTATGGGGAGGGAGCGCACTCAAAGGCATTGAGCTGGCACTTGAGCATGTAAGGATACAATTCGACCCCTCTCCTTTTACGACCTGTGATATGTTTGTGACGCTACCTAGTTGGCTCCCTCTCAATCATTGGATGCCTTGGATGTTTAAAGTCTATGGTGATTGTAGCGATATTGCTTGGCAATTTTTATCACTCTCTATGCCGCAATGGCTAGTGATTATTTTCGCCGGTAATTTAGGGGTATTCATCTTGGTGACCATTTCTCAGTTCATCAAGCGCCGCTAACTCTTTTGTGTTGACCTTTAGATAAAAAAGTAGCGCACCAAGGTGCGCTATTTTTGTGTATCAGATAACTCTGTCTTCGCTAAACACTACTGGATTACTCACGAGGCGGGGCTGGAGCAAGCACCTCGCGGTTACCGTTATGCCCAGGGGCACTGACAATACCTTGAGCCTGTAATTGCTCAATGATACGTGCTGCACGGTTATAACCAATCTTAAAGCGGCGCTGCACACCAGAGACTGAGCCTCGGCGACTTTGCACCACATGTTCAACCACCTGATCAAACAAAGGATCCGTTTCTTCTTCCGTCTCGCTCTTCTCACCCGGTAACATCGCCTCTGGACCTTGATCCCCAGAAGTAATTTCCTCGATATAATTCGGTTTACCGCGCGCTTTCCAGTTGTTCACTACAGCATGTACATCATCATCAGAGGCGAACGCGCCATGCACACGTACCGCGTGACTTGAACCTGCTGGCAAGTACAGCATGTCACCCATTCCGAGTAGTGACTCTGCCCCACCTTGGTCTAAAATGGTGCGTGAATCCGTTTTGGTTGAGACGGTAAAGGCCACGCGTGCAGGAATGTTCGCTTTAATCAAACCAGTAATCACATCCACTGATGGACGCTGCGTGGCCAAAATAAGGTGAATACCTGCTGCTCGCGCTTTTTGGGCAAGACGAGCAATCAACTCTTCAACTTTCTTGCCAACCACCATCATCAAATCAGCAAACTCATCAACAATCACAACGATGAAAGGTAACTTCTCAAGTAAAGGCGCTTCCGCGTCCATACTATCGCCGGGTTGCCAGAGCGGATCATGGATTGGGTGCCCCGCCTCAGCGGCCATTTTAAGTTTTTGGTTGAAACCTTTGACGTTACGTACACCCAGTGCCGACATCAATTTATAACGGCGTTCCATTTCCCCGACACACCACCGCAACGCATTCGATGCATCTTTCATATCTGTCACAACTTCAGATAGCAAATGAGGAATACCTTCATAAATCGACAACTCAAGCATTTTAGGGTCAATCATGATGAAACGAATATCTTCTGGCGTCGCTTTATACAGCATACTCAGAATCATGACGTTAACACCGACCGATTTACCTGAGCCAGTGGTACCCGCCACCAGCACATGAGGCATTTTTGCCAAATCCGCGATGACGGCTTCACCTGCGATGTCTTGTCCAAGCACAACCGCAGTAGGAGAGCTAGATTGTTGGAACTCTTCACTGCTGATCACATCAGAGAGATACACCGTTTGACGAGTAATATTGGGTAACTCAAGGCCTACATAAGGTTTGCCTGGGATCACTTCCACCACCCGAACAGCCATCGCAGATAGTGAACGCGCCAAGTCCGTAGCAAGGTTGGAGATACGGCTGACTTTAACGCCAGGCGCTAAGTCCAACTCAAAACGTGTAATCACAGGACCTGGGAAAATATCCACGACTTTCGCTTTGATTTTATAATCGGCGAGCTTAGATTCGACTAATCGTGCAATATCTTCCAAGGCATCGCGATCAATAAAGTTATCACGCTTCTCTGGATGATAAAGTAAATCAAACGTTGGCATCGGCTCTTCTGGCACTGGTAACGTTTCTTCTTGATTAACCAAAAATGGGTTTTGCTTGCCGGCCATATTCGCTTGCGCATCAGACACTAAACTTTGAAAGGCTTGCACGTCGGCATCGTCGCTTTCAGACAAATCACTGCCTGTAAAATCAGACTCTTCCGCCTCAGTTTCTGGTTGCTGCCAAGGTGTACGTACCGGTTCGGATTCAGGTTCAGGCTCAGATTCCGTTTTAGATACGTCGAAAGACATCATCGATGTCTCATCTTCTACCACATCAAGACTTGAAATCGAGGGGTGGGACTGCGCATCACTGTCAATGTCACCAAACGACTCATCCAGCTGCACATTTTCCTTTTGTGTCCATTGAGACGTACCATGCTCTACTTCTTCCGCATAATCATTATGGTTGCGAGCATCTTCATCTAATGACTCAATCGTGGCATCCAATTGATGACTGCGTGAAGCATTAACATCATCGTTATCATCTTGGTAAGTATAATGGGTCGGCTCTGGTTCACGGTACGGCGCCATTTGTGGCATATGAATATTAAAACGGCGCGCCGTGGCATCATCCAGTGAATTTACCGCTTCAGCCGGCTCTGGCTCATAGGTCTCTGGTTCAGGTTGCGCGCTAAACAATGGATCATCACGGCTTTCACGTAAACCCTCTGAGACTACCGAGGGTTCACTCTCCTCGTAGGATGGCACCGTGTCAGAGGTGAGCGGTTCTTCGACTGTCAGTGATGAAGAGAGAGCGGGCGTGACCAGTTCATCTTTCTCTTTGCGTATGCGACCTAACAACCAGTGGAACGCTTTAATACTTGCCTCTCCAAGTCCTTCGACAATACGCAGCCAAGAAATGCCTGTCAGTAAGGTAAATCCTGCGCCCCACAAGAACAACATTGCCAGTGTCGTTCCTAGGACATTCAAGGTTGGCAGCGATAAACTCGTGATCACATCACCGATAACGCCCCCAGAAGAGAAGTACCACAGATCATCAAAATTGATATCGGCTAATGCGCAACTGGTCAAGATTAAAACAACAACACCGAGTAACCGCGTTCCCCACAGGGTAAAGTCGATTTCCTCGTCACTGCCACGCTTGCGCAGAACAATCCATGCACCAAGCGTACATAAAAAGGGAATGCTATACGCCAATGAGCCAAATATAAAAAATAAGGTATCCGCCACCCAAGCACCGAATAGCCCGCCTGCATTATGGATATCAGAACCCCATGCAGTCTGCGACCAAGACGGATCGGCTGGATTAAAGGTAAATAAGGACACAGCCAGTAACACCGAAGCCAATACGGCTAAGATAAGGCCACACTCTTTTAATCGTTCGACACCATTTAAGCGAAAAATCGGAGAGTCATCGCCTGTTTTAATTATGGTTGCCACTTTATTCTTGTGTTCTTTGAACATACACCAACTTGATATGACTTTAGCCAATATAGACAATACTATACTTACATAATAGACGTGAAAACAGTCCGAGCGGCACAGGGCCGCTCGGTTTGTTGCAAGATTTAACCACAATCACGTCAAAAACCCAATTAGGTAAAGTCAGAATGTGGCAAGAAGTGACAATATTTAACAAAACTCACGTTAACGAGTTTTGATAACCAAATGATTGGTCTGTTTTACTTCTTCCATTACAACGTAAGTTCGCGTGTCATTCACGCCTGGTAAACGCAACAATGTGTCACCAAGCAATTTACGATATGCACTCATATCAGACACTCGAGTTTTTAGTAGATAATCAAAATCACCAGACACTAAGTGACACTCTTGAATATCATCCAATTTTTGTACTGCCGTATTAAACTGTTCGAATACATCTGGCGCACCGCGATTCAGCGTAATCTCAACAAATACCAACAATGAGGCGTCAAGATACTGCGGGTTCAATAATGCTGTATACCCATTGATATAGCCTTGACGCTCCAAGCGACGAACACGCTCCAAACATGGCGTAGGAGAAAGCCCAACACGCTTTGATAATTCAACGTTAGAAATTCGACCATCTTTCTGCAACTCATTGAGTATATTGCGATCAATCCGGTCTAAATCCTTTGACGGCTTTTTATAGTTGTCTACCATTTTTTATTCCACCTTTTTACTTCCTTGCAAATATATGTGTTATATATTACTCATATTTAGCATTAAATATAAACAACCAGCAACTATACTAGTGTTAAATTCGTTATACACCCTCACCACCAACATTATCATTAATCCCTCTTGCTTAGCGAGGTACTCAAATGATCATTGGCGTCCCCAAAGAGCTCAAAAACAATGAATACCGTGTTGGCTTAACTCCGGCCAGTGCCCAAGAACTGATTGCACACGGACATCAAGTTATGATTGAAACCAACGCGGGTTTCGGTATCGGCATTTCTGACAGTGACTACATTGCTGCAGGCGCTTCCATTCTTCCTACTGCCACCGAAGTTTTCTCACAAGCAGATATGATCATTAAGGTGAAAGAACCTTTAGATAATGAACTGATTATGTTGAGGAAGGGACAAATATTATTTACTTATTTGCACCTAGCTCCAGATTTTCCACAAACTGAAGCACTTATCAAGAGCAAAGCTATCTGCATTGCCTATGAGACTGTAACAGATTATATGGGTAGACTGCCACTTTTAGCCCCAATGTCAGAAGTTGCAGGCCGCATGTCGGTGCAGGCCGGTGCACAAATACTGGAAAAATCCAAAGGTGGCCAAGGCATTCTACTCGGCGGTGTTCCCGGTGTCTCCCCCGCGAATGTGCTGATTTTAGGAGCCGGTGTGGTCGGTTCAAGTGCCGCACGTATCGCTCTGGGTATGAGGGCGAATGTGACTCTCATCGATCGCAACATCGATGTATTACGTCGTCTCGACCAAGAGTTCAAAGGTCGGGCTAACTTGTTATTTGCCACCCAAGCCACGATTGAAACGCAGCTCAAACAGGCAGACCTTGTCATTGGGGCGGTCCTTATCCCTGGCGCTCAGGCTCCTAAGCTGGTCTCGCAAGCGCAATTAACACTGATGAAGCCTGGAGCAGCATTAGTCGATGTCGCCATCGACCAAGGTGGCTGTTTTGCCACTTCGCAGCCAACCACACATGATCACCCCACCTTTATCGAACACGATATTATTCACTACTGTGTCTCGAATATGCCGGGAGCCGTCGCAAAAACTGCGACAATGGCACTCAATAATGCAACATTGCCGTATATTATTAAAATCGTCAATCTAGGGTACAAGCTAGCAATGCGCAGTGATCCGGGACTAAAACAAGGACTCAATGTCTGTGAGGGACAGATTACATGCCAGCATGTTGCTGACAGTTTTGGGCTCACCTATGTCCCCGCCGACGAGCTCATTCACAGCGATATCTAAACAAGTAAAGATGATTGAAGCTTACCTCACCGCTATTTAAACTGGCGTTGATGTAAAATCCATCACTCGTTAGACGCTCGTTAAGCGTACATATTGAAGCGTCGTTGTGAGAGATAACGACTTTTTGAGGTAATCAACCGCCTAAATCATCGTTTATGCTTTCTAAAGGTAATAGCCATTTTGATAAGTTTATGAACTCATCCACTTTTTAGATCGAGGCACAGATAACGTCTCATTCAGTTATAAGCGAACCGTCAGATAAAAATATGCCTGTTTTTCAACGCATAGATCGGGAAATGTGAGAAGCCACCTTAAAGTTTTTCGAGTTTCTATGGAAAAACTGTCAAGTTTCGCCCAAACTCAACACTTATTGATATACTATCAACCTCAATAGGCGTTCAAAGAAGATAAATCTCACAACGTAGTGCTTGGCAAGGATAGATGGTGTATCCTTGAATCGTTAGCCGTTCAATTATGAAGACTTGGATTTTATGAATATTGGTTTAATTATCGGCCTTGTTGCTGTCTTATTGGTATTAGTACTGGGTTACAATATTATGCTTCAGTACAAAGTCCGCTTGGAATCGACCAAGAAACAAGAAGTATCAAAGTACATTGCCATCATCGATGCAACAGAAGATTTGATTGGTAATGCCCATCATTTGCCTTTTAGTAAGGAACTATTGGTGTGTTTGAATGTGCGCATTCTTGATGCCTTAGAAGCAATGTCGGAGCTGGATCCAAAAGACAAAAACACCCAGCAACGTGTGGAAAACATGCGTTCTCAAATCGACAATTTAAAAGCCAATCATCCTGGTGGTGAAAGTACGCCTTTTAAAGTACCAAGCAGTGATAAGCAAGCACTGGTGATGCTAAAGCTGACCAAGCGCTTACGCGATACAGTACGTAGTGAACACAATAAAGGTCGACTGGATACTCAAACGTTTGTTGCAGAAAATGCGCGCTTAGAAGGTATTCAAGTACGAATCAATATAGAAAACGTTATTAAACGGGCTCATGATTCAGTCGTGCGCGGTCAACCTGGGACTGCAATGCAGCTACTGCGCAAAGGCTTAGATGTATTAAGTTCAAAAAATGATAGCTACTCGACACAGGCCCGTGAAAGACTACAAAAAATGTTCGATGAGCTTGAACAGCGCCGTCAATCTAAACACGAGGCGGATTTAACCCAGCATGTTGAATCCAACGAACACGACAGCGATATGGAAGCCCTCTTCGGTGAGAAGAAAAAGTGGTAAGCTAATAAGCTGTACGACAAATTATCTCTTTTAGGGTCGTATCCACGGCCCTTTTTAATGCACTATTCTTATGAAATAAATCATGAAACAAGATACTATCAACGAGTTGCTCACGCCTATTCACCAATTTTTAAACTGCCCCACTCCTCAGTCATGGCTAGAAGAAGCGCGCAAACCTGAAAACCTATCCGCTATTTTGCGAGACCATTTACTCTGTGAGTTAAAAGCGGCTCAGAGTGCCGTTTTTCTTCTTAAACGTTATGTCCTTACCGAGTCTGGTAAACAGCATATTACTCAATTGGTCGCGCCATATGAGCACTTTGCTTACAAAGGCATTGGTAATCTCGACTCACTTAAAGGCAAAAGCAATCTATCTAAATCAATCAAACCAAAGGACAATTGCCCCTATGGTCAGGACATGATTGATAAAATGGTACTACTCATTCGAGAAGAATTACATCATTTTTATCAAGTGTTGGAAATGATTGAACAACAAGGCATGAAATATCGCCCGATTACCGCCGGTCGATATGCGAAGGGAATGATTAAGCATGTGCGAACCTATGAGCCAGAAGCACTGCTTGATAAGCTGATCATTGGAGCCTTCATTGAAGCGCGCTCATGCGAGCGATTCGCAATACTGGCGCCGCATCTTGATGAACCGATACAAAAGTTCTATCTCTCTTTGCTACGTTCGGAAGCCAGACATTATCAAGACTATTTAGCACTAGCAGAAAGTATTGCAGGAAAAGATATATCAGAACGCATCGAATACTTTGCTGACGTCGAAGCTAAATTAATTACCGCTGATGATACGGAATTTCGCTTCCACTCTGGCTCGCCGACAATAAGTCCGCTCAATGCATGAGAGAACCCCGGATAAAAAGCCCCTAATCAACATATAGGGGCTATAGCCGCTCAATAGCGCTGGATTAAAGGGTACTATTAATCGTCGCCAGTACCGCGGCAGGATCGCTCGCTTGAGTAATCGGTCGACCTATCACTAAATAATCAGAGCCGGCGGCAATGGCTTGATTAGGCGTCATAATTCGACGCTGATCCCCCGCAGCTGAGCCTTCAGGACGAATCCCTGGAGTGACTAGCTTAAATGCTTGCCCTAGGTTCGCTTTCAGCATACTGGCTTCTTGAGCTGAGCACACGACCCCATCTAACCCAGAATTTTTACTCAAACTTGCCAAGCGGTTAACCTGAGCGGCGGGTTCACCGTCGATACCAATAGCGTTCAATTCGTTTTGCTCCATGCTGGTTAATACCGTTACACCGATGAGCAATGGACGGTCGCTGCCATACGGCTCAAGAATCTCGCGTGATGCGGTCATCATACGCTCGCCCCCGCTGGCATGGACATTGACCATCCAGACACCTAATTCAGCAGCCGCCCGAACCGCTTTTGAACATGTATTCGGAATATCATGAAACTTGAGATCCAAAAAGACAGAAAAGCCACGTTGCTGCAAAGACGTAACAAACTGAGGGCCAAACAGAGTGAACATTTCTTTACCAACTTTCAATCGGCAACTGCTCGGATCAATTTTATCAACAAACGCCAGAGCATCCGCTTGTTGCTCATAATCTAAGGCAACAATAATTTTTGAATCGTTCATTTATACTCCTTCTTTACACAAACAAAATGCAGCACCCTGGCTGCATTGATCTTTTTTGTTCTAAACCCTGAGGGTTGATTACTCTCCATCTAAACCACGAATTGGTTTAATGGTGCCCCAGCTTTTACAAGACGGACAATGCCAGTAAAGCGAATGGGTCGAAAAACCACATTGCTTACAGCGATAATGTGGCTTCGCCTTCATTTGCTCGCCAACGAGCTTTTGAAGCGTCAGCAGACTCGCTTTAGCGCGCCCTTCTTCTGCCTCAGCAATATGGTAATCAATGAGGCGATAAAACCCTTTCATCGTTGGGTTTACGACTAACTGACGTGTTAACAAGTCTTGCGCCGAAGCAGTACCATCATGTTTGGCGACTAATTGTGCCAGCATTAACTCAGCCGACACACCCGCTTTATTCGCAATACACGCCCTTAAAAACTGTACCAACTCATGCTCTTGCCCCAAGTGATGATAGCAATCAGCAATGATAGGTAACACTTCCCCAACAAAGTCAATATCTTGCTCTAATACGGTACGCATGAACTCTGCAGTTCGCTGATATTCTTCGTGTTCAAGATACAATTTACCTAGCGACATCGTTGCGCGTACACACTCTCGGTCAACCTGCAGTGCACGTTTGAAGAGCTGAATCGCTTTATCATGATGACCATCGGCTTTTTCTTGCATGGCAATCTCACACCAAAAATGCGCAATACTGCGCTTCATTTTGGTACGGCCTGATTTCACTAATGCTTGAGCACATTCAATGGCTTTATGCCATTCACGCGTTTGTTGATAAATAGACGTTAACTGCTGCAATGCGGATTCGCGATGCTCAGGCTCATCAACGAGCTGCTCAAAAATACGTTCTGCCCGGTCTAATAAGCCTGACACCATATAGTCTTTCGCTAATTGTTGTAGGGCGATATTTTTTTGCTCTATGGTGAGCCCTGTCCGAGAAATTAAATTTTGGTGAATGCGAATGGCGCGATCGACCTCTCCGCGGGAACGGAACAAATTTCCCAGAGCCAGATGAGTGTCAACGGTATCATTATCGACCTGAAGCAATTCGATGAAGTGATCAACCGCTTTGTCCGATTGATCAGACAATAACAGGTTTAACCCCGTGACATATTGACGAGATATTTGATGTGATTGCTTCTGCTTGTCTTGCTGGGCGCTACGATGTCCCATATACCAACCATAAGCGGCGGCGATTGGTAATAACAAGAACAGGATTTCTAACATTAAAAAACAGCCTTATACGGTAAATCAGTTCTCATCAGAAACATCGTTTTTGGCGGTGTGCTTTTTCAATTGCTTATTCAATTTACGTATTTTCACTTTTGACTTGAAATAGAACCCATAACACATTCCCCACGCCAATAGAAAGCCAACCAGAAAAACGCTACCAAGTAACGTAGAAAGGTGAAACTGTCCTTGTGCCAATAAATAATTGAAAGTGACCACGGCCTGATTTTGTGCACCCATTGCCAGCGCAACTAAGAACAAAACGAGAATCAATATGCCTTTAATAATTTTCATCATCTTTCACCAGTCCAAGAATCGCTTCTCTAGATTATGCAGGAAAATACGCTTGCAAACCACGTCTAATGTACATTCGTACTATAAAAAAACGGCACGCTAAGTTGCATGCCGCTTTATCCAAATAAGATGTATTATCAGAGACTTTCGTTCACACGCTCACGTAACTCTTTACCTGGTTTGAAATGAGGAACATACTTACCTTCGAGTTCCACTTTTTCACCAGTCTTAGGATTACGCCCGACACGAGGCTCACGATAATGTAAAGAGAAACTACCGAAACCACGAATTTCGATGCGTTCTCCACCTTCCAACGTAGATGCCATATGTTCAAGAATGTCTTTCACCGCATCTTCAATTTCTTTGGCTGATAAATGTGTTTTCTCAGCACAAAGTCTTTCGATCAATTCAGACTTAGTCATAGTTTCCCTCATTGAGTTATTCAAAACTCATTATAGTCAGTAATACCAATTCCAACAAACACTTGACAATATATGTCGCGAAAGCGGTCGGTCAGTTATTCAATCTTTGATCCAGTTTACACAACCATTATAAAAATATGTGTAAGAAACGTGCAAACATGTGGTTAGAATAGGAATTAATACTAAAAAGTTAAAAAAAAGGGAGCCGCTATGGCTCCCCCTTTCACAAAAAACGATTATTCGCTTTTTGCTGCTTTGAAAGCGTCAGCCATAGCGTTACCGAAACCAGCAGAATCATCCTGCTTAGTGTTCAATGTAGCCATTGCTTCTTGCTCATCAGCTTCGTCTTTCGCTTTGATAGACAGGTTAACGACGCGGTTTTTACGGTCTACACCAGTAAATTTCGCTTCGATGCTGTCACCAACGTTAAGGATTGAGCTTGCATCTTCAACGCGCTCGCGAGACAGTTCAGATACACGGATGTAACCTTCAACGCCTTCAGCAAGTTCGATGTTAGCACCTTTCGCGTCAACAGCAGTAATTGTACCGTTAACTAGAGTGCCTTTCTTGTTGTCAGCAACGTAAGCATTGAATGGGTCATTTTCCATTTGCTTAACGCCTAGAGAAATACGCTCACGATCTGCATCTACAGCAAGAACAACTGCAGAGATTTCGTCGCCTTTCTTGTATTCACGTACTGCTTCTTCGCCTGGAGCATTCCAAGAGATGTCAGATAGGTGAACTAGACCGTCGATGCCGCCTTCAAGACCGATGAAGATACCAAAGTCAGTGATAGACTTGATCTTACCAGTTACTTTGTCGCCTTTAGCTTGAGTTTCTGCAAACTCTTGCCAAGGGTTAGCTTTACACTGTTTCAGACCTAGAGAGATACGACGACGTTCTTCGTCGATATCAAGAACCATAACCTCAACTTCGTCTCCAACATTAACAACTTTAGATGGGTGGATGTTCTTGTTAGTCCAATCCATTTCTGAAACGTGAACAAGACCTTCAACGCCTTCTTCAATTTCAACGAAACAACCGTAATCAGTAAGGTTAGTAACGCGACCAGTTAGTTTGTGACCTTCTGGGTAACGAGCTGCGATAGCTACCCATGGATCTTCACCTAGCTGTTTAAGACCTAGTGATACGCGAGTACGCTCACGGTCAAACTTAAGAACTTTAACATTGATTTCGTCACCAACATTAACGATCTCAGATGGGTGCTTAACGCGTTTCCAAGCCATATCAGTGATATGTAGTAGGCCGTCAACACCGCCAAGGTCAACGAATGCACCGTAGTCAGTAAGGTTCTTAACGATACCTTTAACTT
>JBQGON010000073.1:0-16536 GCA_052087065.1 Vibrio sp.
GACATGATAGCAGAGCATCGATGACAAAGTAATGGGCAATAAAAAAGCACTCATATGAGTGCTTTTTTTAGCTGAAACAACTATAAGCGTTGCATCAGTTCATCTCGACGATGTTTAGGTATGACCGACCAGTGCTGGCCTTCGATTGCCCCTTCTAATGCCCATAGCAGCTCGATGTTGACTGTGCTTGTGTGGGTATCTTGAATCGCCTTGTAAGCCTCTACTGCGCCTTTTTGATGCAGCATTTCAACAGACTCTATCCCTGCTTTACGAAGCATACGCTCTGTCGCTAAACGTAAGTTCGGTAAATCTTTAAGGCGAGTCGGTTTGGCTTTCGCTTGTGATTCGCGTTCTTTCTTCGCGACAAGCAGCGCCTGATTAGCTTCTTGTAGGATTTTATCAGTATTATCCCAGTAGCTATCAGGAAGAGCAAAATATTTAGTAATAACTGGGAACCCGCGTTTTTTATAAATATAGGGTTCTAAGCCTTCTGAACGATATTTCTCTGCACATTGATCATCAGCGCGAATATGGAGTTTATCTTGTACGACCAATGCGAACATTGTGTCATCAACAAAAATACCAAATCCGCCGAACATTGAACGAGATTTTACGCGCCCTAACGATTCAAACAGACGCATTGAGTTTTTTAATATAGGTTTATCCATGCCTTTAGTCTCGGTGTAATTTATATACGCCACCAAAATCAGGTCCGAGAGTGTAGCAATACAATGATTTTACTTTGTCAACAAAACGTAAACTTACATTGTACATAGTTCATCGGTAACCCCGCTACCTTTCAATACCAAAGTATACTGCATATTGGTTAAGGCCGGAGGCTTTGCGTCCCAACTTTTCAGTTGGTTTGCCCTGTACGTGACATTTAGGTTTAATATAACTTTTATGAGCTTACTACAGGGGAAAAAGAGAAGTGCTCCTTCGCCCCAAAAAACCATAAACATAAGTGTTACTGTCAATGAATACTAATTATATGTGATCGTTCCCATAATGACACTTATATAGATGAATTTCAATTTACAATTTCTTTACAGTGTCACGAATAACCAATTCTGGGTGCATTTCAAACGTACGACGCTCGTGTTGTTTGTTTTTTATCCGCTCTAGTAAAATTTCAAATGCGTTTTTACCCACACGACGTTTGGGTTGGTGGATGGTCGTCAATGGGGGAGAAAAATACTCTGCGAGTTCAATGTTATCGTAACCAATGACTGAAATGTCATCAGGAACGCGACAGCCTTTTTGTTGTAACCGACTGATTAATCCCAGAGCCATGGTATCGTTAAAGCAGAAAACTGCCGTTGGTAGTGAGTCCATTGCCAACAGTTTATCTGCGGCTAATACCGCCGTATCACACTCAAAGTTGCCTTCTAAGATCCAATCTTCGTTGACGGCTAATTGAGCTTCTTGCATGGCGCGACGAAAGCCACGAATACGTTCTTGGCAGGCCACTTTAGAAAGATGACCACTAAGGCAAGCAATATCGGAGTGACCATTTTCGATCAAATGCTTGGTGGCAAGATAACCACCTTCCTCTGAATTATCGAGGATATTATCGGCTTGCGAGTCTTCCAATCCCCAATCCATGATGACTTTGGGAATATCCGCGTGGTTATCGAGCATTTCCATTAATTCGGGCGTCATATCGGAACACATCACCAAAATACCATCGACGCGCTTTTCTGCCAGCATACGCACATAGTCGCGCTGCTTTTCATAAATGCCACCCGTATTGCACAATACCAGTGTGTAGCCTTGACGGTAACAATAGCTTTCGACCCCATCAATCACTTCTGAAAAGAACTGATTGGTAGATTGAGTGACCAGCATACCGATGGTCCGAGTCGTATTGCATTTTAGACTTCTTGCCACAGCACTGGGTGCGTAATGCAACTCTTTCACTGCGCTCAATACACGTTCTTGCGTGGTTTCTGCCACAAAGCGTGTTTTATTGATTACATGTGACACAGTCGTTGTCGACACGCCAGCGAGGCGGGCTACGTCTTTAATTGTCGCCATTGGTTTTTCCTATAACAGCTGTTGGCTAGGAAGGGTCATTGTCTGAGCTCAGCCAACAGAAAGCTTTATGAAGCCGAAGTTTAAGCAAAAAAACCGCTAACTAAGAGCGGTTCAATTGAATTATTTATGTAACAAACTGGCAGTGATTTTAGACTGCTCTCCGTTTTGCCGCAATGAAAAATTCATATTTGTCCTATTTACTTTTACTGAGAAAATCATTACATCGTTTCGCGTGATAAAACCGTCATCGAATCATGCCGAATTGGGCGATATTGCGAGGTCAGAAGGTGAGTAATATGCTTGGGAAAATCGCGTAAAAACTAAGTCGTGGCGCGGTTAAGTACGAAAACTCGATGCTAGCTTGTCTTGAATCAATAAAGCATGAGGTTTTTATGAGTAACCCTAGAAATATTACTGACTATGAATAGAATGAAGTGAGTGTGTATTGAATTGGAAGCTAGCAACGCCTATGAATTATCCGTTATTAGTTGTAGAAAATGAGCGAGATACGAGGCTTATTTTAGTCAATTACTTCCAGCAGGAAGGATACGATGTGTTGTCGGCTGCGACGGTTTTAGAAATGCGTGAACATCTTCATCAACAGGATTTCGATGTCATCTTGTTGGACGCGCAATTATTATCCGGTGATAGTTTAATGATCACCCGCGAATTACGTAATCAGTCGGATGTCGGAATTATTCTGCTCAATGGACGAGAAGACAACATCGATAAAATTATTGGTTTAGAGATGGGGGCTGACGATTACGTCGCCAAACCGTTCGAATTAAGAGAATTACTCGTTAGAGTGAAAAATTTGATGTGGCGAGTGTCGCGCGCTCGGGAACATGCACCGTTAACTCAACATTCTGACTGTCAGCAAATTCAATTTGGTGATTGGTTCTTTGATATTCAAAGGCGCTCTTTGAGCCAGAATGGTGAGCCCATAAAATTAACCAAAGCGGAATACGAATTATTAGTCGCTCTGGCGTCTAACCCGCATCAAGTGTTAACCAGAGAAGCCATTTTAAATATGATCAGCCACCGTGTTGATACTCCCAATGATCGCACTATTGATGTCTTGATTCGCCGACTACGCTCAAAGATGGAGTGTGATCCCAAGACGCCGCAGATTATTGTGACAGTACATGGTGAAGGGTATATGTTCGCCGGAACCTAAATACGGTATTGAACACGCCAGCAGAAAACCAAACGCCAATTTTCGAGTTCGAGAATTGGCGTTTTTTTATGGCGGTTGTGTGTTGCAATTATGAGGAGGGTTTTTTCACCGGATCCGGCATGTCCTCAGCGGTGGATGCTTTAGGGGGCATGGGTAATGGCTCTGGGGTGGTTTTTAGTATCCAGTCACGTAGAGCATTCCACAGGCTGCCCATGGTTTCGTGCCAGTAGCGTTCTGTCTGCTCTAAATATCGCGCCTTCGGTGCATATTTTTCCCAAGGTTGGCGAATATTCTTTTGCGCTAAATAATTGGTCGGGGCGGGTAATGGGGCAAGCCCTGCCGCATGAAACTCCTGTAATGCTCGATGCATGTGTGACGCGGAGGTCACTAACACCATTTTCTTTTGTTGGACAAATGCGGCGGCTTGGCGCGCTTCTTCCCAAGTGTCTTTGGCGGTTTCTAACAAAATAATGTCGGCCTTAGGCACACCGAGTCCTAACGCGACTTGGGCTAACATCCGGGCATGGCTAAACTCACTGCCCCCCGCATAGCCGGACAGAATCAGTTTCGACCCTGGATACATGCGAAAAATACGAATCCCTTCCGTTAAGCGCATTAAAGCCGTGCGACTGAGTTCGGAGGTTGGTGGAAGTTGGTCATCAACGACATGACCACTGCCTAATACCATCACATAGTTAATACTGGTATCCACCGGTAAAAATCCTTTGTATTGCCGTTCTAACGGCATTAACAATCGTGATGAGACTGGTTGAAACGACACGAGAAAAATACCCACTAAAGAAAAGAGCACAATGACACAGCCACTCTTACGCTTCGCGGTGAACATGATTAATGATAAACCTAAAAAACCGATAATCAGCAGTGCTGGAAGCGGCATAAATAGGGACGAAATAATTTTTTTCAGCTCAAACATATATAAATAGTCCGAAAAAACAGCACTTAGCGTAAAAAAAAGATAAAAGCCTCTTTATTCCTGCCATTCCTATGACAGAATAACAGCACGATTAGTTATCATAACGCAAGCAGCCGTGACTAAAGATCGCAATTTCGACGATATTGCCCACAAATTCACAAAAAACATCTATGGTTCTGACAAAGGTGAAATACGTCAAGTCATTGTTTGGGAAGATATAGTGCAATTGTTAACGCATTTTACTCCCAATGACAAGCCTTTAAATATCTTAGATGCTGGTGGCGGATTAGCACAGTTATCTCAAAAACTTGCCCACTTGGGTCACAAAGTGACACTGTGTGATTTGTCTGCCAAGATGTTGGGCTTGGCAAAAGAGTCTATTGAACATGCTGGATTAATCGAGCAGTATCGCTTGATTCACTCTCCTATACAGGAGATTAACGGGTATTTAACCGAGCCAGTAGACCTAGTACTATTTCATGCTGTAATGGAGTGGTTAGTTGAACCTAAAGCAGCATTAGAGACAGTATTAGCCCAGGTCAAACCTGGGGGAATGGCATCAATCATGTTCTATAACTATCATGGGTTAGTTATGAAGAATGCCGTCTGTGGTAACTTGCCACATATTTTGAACGGTATGCCACATAAAAAACGGTTTAAGTTGCAACCGCAACAAGGCTTGCTTCCGGATGATGTCTACCATTGGATCGAAGAAGCGGGTTTTACGCTGTGTGGGAAAAGTGGTATTCGCTGTTTTAGTGATTACATTGGTAATGTGACTCACATGGGAGACTTTGAACACGAGGACCTTTTGGCGCTAGAACGACAATTTTGCCGGCAAGAGCCTTATCTCTCATTAGGCCGATACATCCATGTATGGGCGAAAAAGCAATAATAACAGGATGAAGCATGAGTGAGTTAACTCATACTGCTGAGACCCAATCTATTGACGAATTGGTCGGTTGGGTCAAACAGCATGATTTTTCCTTGAACCTAACACCTGAGCGTTTAGCTTTCCTGATTGCGATATCAGTATTGAGTAGTGAGCGCTATGAGGACGAGTTAGGGGAAGGTGAGCTGCAAGATACATTTAAGATAGTAACACAACAATTTTCAGAGACCGGAGAAGCATCCGCCTTCCGCGCGAATAACGCGATTAACGAAATGGTCAGCCAACGCTTAATTCGTCGTTTTACGAGCGAAGTGAACGATGGTGTCAGTATTTATCGTTTATCGCCGTTAGCCATTGGTATCGCAGATTATTATGTGCGTCATCGACAATTCTCAAAGCTGAAACTCTCGATTCAACTTTCGATGGTGGCCAGCGAAATGGTCAAAGCAGTTGAGGCGGCTCAACAAAGTGCCGAACCTGAAGAGTGGCGCAAAAATGTTTACGGCGTATTGAAGTATTCAGTCGGAGAGATTTTTGATCAAATCGATCTCAATCAACGGGTAATGGATGAGCAGCAGCATCTGGTAAAAGATCAGATAGCTGAACTTCTCAACCAAAACTGGCAAGACGCTATCTCAAGTTGTGAACAGCTATTAACAGAAACATCGACTACATTACGTGAGTTGCAAGATACCTTGCAAGCGGCGGGTGATGAACTGCAAACGCAAATTCTCGATATTCAAGAAATGACCTACGGGAACGAGGCGTTGGAGTTTATTGCGGAGATTTTGTTTGGTTTACAAATGAAACTTGACCGTATTGTCAGTTGGGGCCAGCAAGCGATTGATTTATGGATCGGTTACGATCGTCATGTCCATAAATTTATTCGTACAGCCATCGATATGGACCAAAACCGAGCATTCAGCCAACGTTTACGACAGTCATTGACGGATTACTTCGAGCAACCTTGGTATCTTACTTATGCCGATGCTGAGCGTCTGAGAGATTTGCGTGATGAAGCCCTCGTGCTACGCGATGATGAAGTGACCGGTTTTGTGCCGCAAGAAGTGGAATACGAAGAGTTTCAACAGGTGCATGATGAACTGGGCGAACGTATCGGTACCATGCTCAGTGACTTTAAACAAAACAATCGTCCTATTGATTTAGGTACGGTGCTGCAAGATTACCTTGCGGCGCATCCTCACACTCATCATTTTGATCTCGCTCGCATTGTTGTCGACCAAGCGGTCCGACTAGGCTATTCAGAATCGGACTATCAAGCGATTCAACCCGATTGGCAAGCAATCAACGAATTTGGTGCAAAGGTACAAGCAAATGTCATCGACCGATATTAATGAATACATGTCAGTGAATCTGGCAAAAGCGATCGCCAACCCACTGTTTCCGGCTTTGGACAGTCTGTTACGTGCGGGGCGTCATATCGCTAGTGAAGATTTAGACAATCACGCGTTTTTAAGTGATTTTGAATCCGAATTGGCCGTTTTTTATCAGCGTTATAATACTGAGCTGGTTCGAGCACCAGAAGGCTTTTTCTATTTACGTCCGCGTTCTACTTCTTTGATTAACCGTAGCGTGCTATCTGAGTTAGACATGCTCGTCGGTAAAGTGTTGTGTTTTCTGTACTTAAGCCCAGAACGTTTGGCTCACGAAGGTATTTTTACCAATCAAGAGTTGTATGAAGAGCTGTTGCAGTTAGTCGATGAAAGTAAGTTGATGAAATTGGTCACGCATCGCGCGACTGGGTCTGATCTCGATAAAGAGAAATTATTCGACAAAGTTCGAACTTCGCTACGACGCCTCAAGCGTCTTGGTATGATTATCACTGTTGGTGAAACCAATAAATTTCATATCTCTGAAGCGGTATTTCGGTTTGGTGCAGATGTACGCGTTGGTGATGATATGCGTGATGCACAGTTGCGTTTAATTCGCGATGGTGAAGCCGTGGTGTATCACGAAGAGCCAGCGCAACCCACCTTGTTTGATGGACAAGATTCGCACAATGACACATTGGATACGGCAACGGAAGTAGAGGATGACGCATGATTGAACGAGGTAAATATCAATCGCTGACCATGATCAACTGGAACGGCTTTTTTGCTCGTACTTTTGATATTGATAATTTGGTGACGACGTTATCTGGTGGTAACGGTGCGGGTAAATCAACCACGATGGCCGCGTTCATCACAGCACTGATTCCCGATCAGACATTGCTGCATTTTCGCAATACCACAGAAGCCGGCAGTTCTCAGTCATCTCGCGATAAAGGACTATTTGGTAAACTGCAACCGGGCACCTGTTATGCCACATTAGATGTAGTCAACTCACGTCATCAGCGCTTATTGTTTGGTGTTAAGCTACAGCAAGTGGCTGGACGTGATAAGAAAGTTGACATCAAACCCTTCGTCATTCAAGGCTTACCGAGTCACGTGAAGCCGACCGATGTGTTAGTGGAATCCGTGTCTGATCATCAAGCTCGTGTTCGCCAGCTCGACGAAGTGAAAGCGACGGTTGGCGAGTGGGAAGAAGTGCTCTTCAAGACATTTTCTTCTGTGACCGATTACCACAGCCAGATGTTCGAATTTGGTGTCATTCCGAAGAAATTACGCAATGGTAGCGATCGTTCCAAGTTTTACCGCTTGATCGAAGCGTCGTTGTACGGCGGGATTTCCAGTGCGATTACCCGCTCGCTACGTGACTATTTATTGCCGCAAAATGGCGGTGTGAAAAAAGCCTTCCAAGATATGGAATCGGCATTGCGTGAAAACCGCATGACGTTAGAAGCGATCAAAACGACACAAGCGGATCGTGATTTGTTCAAGCATTTAATCACCGAGTCGACCAATTATGTGGCGGCCGATTATATGCGTCATGCCAATGAACGTCGTAATAAGATTGATGAAACCCTAGCGCTACGTCGTGATTTGTTCGAAACGCGCAATCATTTGCTAGAGCACAATCGAGTGCTCAATGAAGTGCAAAGTGAGTTAGCGCAGTTTGCTGATCAAGAAAGTGGTCTTGAGCAAGATTATCAAGCGGCTTCCGATCACGCTCAATTAGTGCAAAATGCGCTGCGCCAACAGGAAAAAATCACGCGCTACCAAGATGACTTAGAAGAATTAAGTGTTCGTCTTGAAGAGCAGATGATGGTGGTTGAAGAGGCGCAAGAGCGGGTCATGCTGGTTGAAGAGCAATCGCTTGTCTCGGAAGAGGAAGTGGACAGCCTCAAAACCCAATTAGCCGATTATCAGCAAGCGCTAGACGTGCAGCAAACTCGTGCTTTGCAATATCAACAAGCGGTCAACGCGCTTGAAAAAGCCCAAACATTACTGGGTGATGAATCATTAACCGCCGAGAATGCGATACCACGTGTCGCTGAATTGAACCAGCAGCAAGAGGAGCAAACTCAGCGATTACTGAGTGTGAAACATCGCTTGGATATGTCATCAGCCGCAGCAGAGCAATTTGAGCGTGCTTATGGGCTCATCCAATCTTTGAAAGGGGATGTGCCGCGTCATCAAGCACGTGATGCTGCCCAAGAGGTGCTCAATGAAGCGCGTGATGCTCAGCATACGGTTAGCCAAGAGCCTCAATGGGTTGCTCAGCAACGCGATTTAACTCGCCGGGTTGAGCAGCGTCAGCAAGTGCAGCAATCACTGCATGAATACCAAACTCTCACCCAAGTGACGTTGGATGATGACGGTATTCTTGAGCAAGAATATGAGCGCCATAGTGCGATACTTGAGCAGCTTGATGCCTCTTATGAGCAGCTACGTGAAGAGCGCAGTCTGGCTCGTCAGCAAGAGCACGAGTTACAAGGTCAAATTCGCCAACTTGAGCAGGCGGCTCCCGCGTGGATTCATGCAAATGATGCACTGACACAGTTACCTGAAATCAGTGACGCGCCACTCGAGAATGCTCAAACAGTCATGGCGCAGATGCAGCATGTGTTTGAACAAGAGAAAACAGCGTCGGCTGAAAAAGACCGTTTAGCATTGCAACGTGATGAATTGGATAACGAAATTGCGCGTTTAGCCGCCCCAGGTGGTTCCAATGATCCGCGTTTGAAAGGGTTAGCCGATAGCCTTGGCGGCGTGCTATTAGCGGAGATTTACGACGACATCACACTCGATGACGCCCCGTACTTCAGCGCGATGTACGGTCCTGCCCGCCATGCGATTGTAGTGGCTGATTTAAATGCGGTGAAAGAGCGTCTCGTTGAACTTGATGACTGCCCTGAAGATCTGTATCTGATTGAAGGTGATGTCGACGCGTTTGACGACAGTTCCTTCAACGCTGAAGAGCTTGATAAAGCAGTATGCGTGCAATTTAATCAACGTCAAATGCGCTATTCACGCTTCCCTGAATTGCCTTTGTTTGGCCGTGCAGCGCGTGAACAACGTTTAGAAAACTTGCGTCAAGAGCGTGAAGAAACCGTTGAACATTATGCGAAAGCGGCGTTTGATTCACAAAAGTTACTGCGTCAGTATCACAGCTTTAATGAGTTCATTGCTCAACATATGCACGTGGCGTTTAACGACGATCCTGAGCAAGCGTTAACCAATATTCGGACTCAGCGTAATCAGATACAGCGCCAGTTAAGTGAATTACAAAACCAAGAACAGCAACAGCGTTCACAACGTCAAGTAAGCAAGCAAGCGCTAGCACTGCTTGATAAAGTAACACCGCTGTTTGGTTTATTAGCGGATGACACCGTTGATGAACGGTTAGCCGAAGTCAATCGTCAGCTTGAGCAATTAGACGTGGCCAAAACGTTCCTAGCGAAGCATCGCGCTGCGGTGGACGCATTGGCACCTATCGTCTCGGCGCTTGATGCAGACCCAGAGCAGTTTGACGCATTAGAACAAGAGTACCAGCAAGCCGATGATGCTCTACAGCAATTGAAGCAGCAGATCTTTGCGTTATCTGACCTTGTCGAACGCCGTCATTATTTTGCTTATTCTGATTCTGTCAGCTTACTTGATCACAATAGTGAATTGAGTGAAAAACTGAAACTGAAGTTAGCGCAAGCTGAAAAGCAACGCACACAAAGCCGCGAGCAGCTTAAACAAGCGCAAGCTCAACTAAGCCAATATCATCAGGTGATGGCATCACTGAAAAGTTCGCATCAAGCCAAATTGGAAACCGTACAAGAATTTAAGCAAGATTTGCAAGAATTGGGTGTACAAGCCGATGAAGGCGCACTGGAGCGAGCTCAGTATCGTCGTCAAGAGTTGCAAGAGCGTTTACACGCATTACGTAACCGCAAGAGTGAGTGTGAACGCTTGATCACTTCCTCTGAATTGGAAATGAAAGCGCTTGCCAAGCGATTGAAGAAACTCGACAAATCGTATCAAGAATTACGCCTTTATGTGGTGAATGCTAAAGCAGGCTGGTGCTCGGTATTGCGTCTTGCCCGAGATAACGATGTTGAACGTCGCTTGCATAAACGTGAATTGGCGTATTTATCGGCTAATGAGCTGCGCTCTATGTCGGATAAATCGCTCGGTGCATTGCGCTTAGCCGTCTCGGATAATGACAATTTGCGTGACGCGTTGCGCCAATCAGAAGATACTGCTTATCCTGAACGCAAAGTGATGTTCTACATTGCGGTTTATCAACATTTACGTGAACGTATTCGCCAAGACATCATCCGTACCGACGATCCGGTTGAAGCGATTGAAGAAATGGAAGTGGAACTGGCGCGCTTAACTGAAGAGTTAACTCAGCGTGAACATCGCTTAGCGATTAGCTCAGATTCGGTCGCGAGCCTGATTCGTAAGACTATCCAGCGCGAGCAGAACCGTATTCGTATGCTTAACCAAGGTTTGTCCAACATTTCGTTTGGTCAGGTTAGTGGTGTACGTTTGAACGTAAAAGTACGTGAGAGCCATGAAGTATTGCTATCTGGCTTGGTTGATGAGCATGAGCAGCATCGTGATTTGTTTGAGAATAATCGTTACAGTTTCTCTGAATCGATGGCGAAGTTGTTCCAGCGTGTGAACCCACATATCGATTTGGGCCAGCGTTCTCCACAAATCTTAGGTGACGAGTTACTCGATTATCGTAACTATCTTGAGCTAAGCGTCGAGGTACACCGTGGCACTGATGGCTGGTTGCAAGCTGAATCTGGCGCGTTGTCAACGGGGGAAGCGATTGGTACCGGTCAGTCCATCTTATTGATGGTCGTGCAAAGCTGGGAAGAAGAATCGCGCCGTTTGCGCAGTAAAGATATTGTACCATGTCGTTTATTGTTCTTAGATGAAGCAGCACGTTTAGATGGTAAATCCATCGCGACGTTATTCGAGCTGTGTCATCGCTTGGATATGCAGTTACTGATTGCTGCGCCAGAGAACATTAGCCCAGAAAAAGGCACGACTTACAAACTGGTACGTAAGGTGTTTAAAGATCACGAACATGTGCACGTGGTCGGCTTACGTGGCTTTGGTCAAGAACCCAAAGAGAAAACACCTGAACAAGCCATTGCCGAGTCACTGTAGCTGATACGCGATGTCTTTTCTTAATCTATGATAAAGCGCCTTCCTCGGAAGGCGTTTTTTATGCATTGAGGCTAATGGTGTTTCCCTCCGGCATGATGCTCTACGAGGTCTTAATGGAAAAGCAAAGCATAAAAAAAGCCCGTTGCTGATAAGCAACGGGCTTTTTGTTGGATGCCAAGGTGGTCAATACAGTCAGAGTAATCGATCACCTACGCATTAAGCGTTATGATTTTAGAGCGCTAAAATGCTCTTCCTGAACGGCAAAATGCTTCATGGCATAATCGACACGTTCATCACCGCGTGGCGGGATCAGCGGTTTCTCTTGTTCTTCCAAATGGGTTAAGCGTGGTAATAACCCAGCACCATTGGCAATTTGAATCGCTAAACCAGGACGGGCATTAAGCTCTAACACCATCGGGCCTTTTTGTTTATCCAGCACCATATCTGTACCCATATAACCTAAGCCAGTCATATCCCAAGCGCTTGCAGCTAATGTCAGCAGCTTGCGCCAATGGGGCACTTGCAGGGTCGACAAATCTTTACCGGTATCTGGGTGGTGAGTGATAGGGCGGTTGAATTGGACCGCTTTTACCGCTTTACCTGTCCCTAAATCGATACCAACGCCGACCGCGCCTTGGTGTAAGTTAGCTTTACCATCGGAGGCTGCGGTGGATAAACGCATCATTGCCATCACAGGGTAGCCTTGGAACACAATGATACGCACATCAGGAACCCCTTCATAACTGAAGCCCTCAAAGCAATCATCAAATTCAATCAGGTTTTCAACGACGGCAACATCGTTTTTACCGCCTAAGGAAAACAGACCCGCGAGGGTATTACTAATATGACGCTCAACATCCTGTTTACCAATCACAGCACCGCTAGGTTTGGTGTACGAGCCATCTTTGTGTGAAGTGATAACTAAAATACCTTTACCACCACTGCCGCGCGCGGGTTTGATGACAAAGCCTGGCCATGATTTGACCATTTTATGAATATCACGCACCGCGCCTTGGTCGGTAACGGTGCCAATTAATTCTGGCACCGTTGCTCCCGCTTTACGCGCAATCATTTTAGTTTGTAGCTTGTCATCAACCAATGGGTATTTCGAGCGGTCATTATACCGACCAATGTAACTATGATTACGTTGGTTCATACCCATAATACCTTTACGGCGTAGCTTAAATGGTGATGTATATTCTGATATTGAAAACAGCATATCAACCCTCGTCAGCTAGTGGCTTAAAGCGACGCAACTCGGAAATTCGGTAACCCGTGTAGGTGCCGAGAAGTAAGATGACAGCCATAACAACCAGTTGCAAACCAATGAAGTTAAAGGTTAGGTGTTGGATGTATGAGTTCGTCATCGCAAGGTAAATCAAGATGGCAGTAAATAGTGAGCCACCGCCTTGCATTACGACTTCTTTCGCGCCTTCTTCTTCCCAAAGAATCGACATACGTTCAATGGTCCATGACAAGATGATCATTGGGAAGAACGTAATGGTTAAGCCTTCGGTTAAGCCGAGTTTAAAGGCCACCACGGTAAAGAGCGAAATAATCAAGATTACTGCGATAATTACCGCCGATATTCGCGATACCAGTAGTAAGTTCAGTTTTGAGAGGTAACTTCGTATGATAAGGCCGGTTCCGACAATCAACAAGAAGCCGATAATCCCTGTCATCAACTGAGTTTGGACAAACGCCACGGCAATTAACACTGGCATAAAGGTACCAGAGGTTTTCAGGCCGACAATTACACGTAAGAACACGACAATCAGTGCCCCGATTGGAATCAGCATGATGGTTTTAAACATCGCTTGCTCTTCAAGCGGTAGGCTGTGAATAGACAGGTTTAGTAGACCGTCGGCATCGACTTTACTTGAGGTGGCTTGGCTTGGAGACACATCTTGCGAAATCATACTAAAGTACACTTCACTGTTTTGTCCGCCGACAACGTCAAGTAGCGACACATTCGACTCATCCCAAACGAGTAAATTAGGGTGGGAAGGTTGCGTGCCTGTTTCTGGGTTAAATAGTACCCATTTTTTACCATTCCAAACTTGGTTCATCATCTCAATAGATTGACGACGACGGCCATCTTCTAGTTCGATAACGCCCACGACTTTGTTCTGAATTTGAGAATAGGATAAAAGCTTTTGAGTGGCTTCATACTTAGTCATATTATTCAGAATTAATGACGCGTTCTGGCTGTCTGGATCGTTCAGTGTTTTAATCAGCTCTCGTGCAAAGCTGATTGAATCAGAAGATAAACGCGTGGCTCGGTTGATCAGTGCGACAGCTGCTGCTTGCTCTGGGCCACTAAACGTTGGTTGTTCAATATCACCGGTTGGCGGAACTGTGGCCGCTTTGGCATTTGGGTCAACCAAAAACTGTGCTTTATAATAAATGGTCTGAGGCCCTTTTGCCTTGCGGATCGACCACTCAGCTCTGCGTCCAGAATTTCCACTAATATAAGAAACACCGTAACCAGGCGAAGAGGCACTTTCACTAATAAGCGTAAAGCCATCTTGTGTTGCTGGCGCAGCAAGTGACACTTTTACCGGTTTATCCATCGCATTGAATTCAACGCGCGCTTCAAGATCCCAAACTTGTCTTGTTTCTCCGGGGGTCCAAGGTACACCATATTGTTGGTGTCGAAGTATGCTTAATGTTATTCCAGCGATAATCAATAGCAATATCGATATATAAAATGGCACTCTTGATGTCATAATTGGCCTTTATTTTTTAGTATTATCAGATCGGATAAATTGTTTACTTACATCTACTACTGCAATATCACGAATAAATTCGCGTCCGAGTAAAATAGCGTGACTCATTTCTTTACGGTCTGCCAATGTAAACGGTGTTTGTTCATGAATATTTCCCAATTTCACCCATAATTTTATTACAGCACGACGTTCGGCTTTTTCTGTATTCGCTTGGCGAATGCGAACGTGGCGTATAATAGGGGCTTCTATCCAAGGAGTTTGTCCGTTGGCATTATCACCTTTTACCAAATGGAAGCGAACCCAATTTTTCCCATTTCTTTCGAATTCTTGTACATCAACCGCATTCAATGAGGATGTGGCTGCGCCGGTGTCGACACGAGCTTTAAAAGATTGATTGATTGCATCGATAGACACGTTCTCAATACCGCCAAGCACAATTTTGTTGCGTGGTTTAGGCTCGGCGACAGTTAAGTTACTGTTTATATTATTTTGATTCGTGTCGTTGAATTTTTCTGATAGGGATTTAGATGCGGTATTTTCGAGTTTATCGACATGGTGTTTTAATTCTTGAATTTCTCTTTGCAAGCTGTCAATAAAATCCATTTGGTTGCTCAGTTGTAATTCGACATTCGTCAAATGGGCGTTGACGTTTGACTCTGAACGATGGATGGCGGCTAGCGTAGCTTGATGATGTCTATCACCGTGCATCATCGTACAACCAGACAACAGACTTAGTGCGATGATGGGGGCTATTCGCTTAAACATTTGCGACCTTATTCCGTGATATTGGTGTGAGTGACTGAATTAGTTAATAATATCGTATTTAACCAATCAATGAATAGGTTAAATGTGCGATATAAGTTAAGAATACGTAAAACAAGGGAGCGTAAGCGCTCCCTGCCTATTAGATTATCGATATTTACTGGCGAGATAGTTAGCGCTATGTCAATTATGGTTTTTTTGCCACTAATATTGCACGGCGTGGTGCTGGATAGCCTTCTATCGTGAGGGAAGGATTATTTGGATCAATATAATCGGGTAATGAATTGTGTGTCATCCACTCGGTAGTTCGTTGTTCTCCAAGAGAAGTTTCATTTTCATCGACGATATTAACGTCAATAAATCCAACTTTTTCCAGCCACACTTTTAAGGCTTTAGCCGATGGGAAAAAATAGACATTGCGCATCTGTGCGTAACGATCAGCGGGAATTAATACCGCATTTTCATCACCTTCAATCACCAACGTTTCTAAAATAAGCTCGCCACCAGAGACCAGTTGATTGTGCAATTGAATGAGATGATCTAAGGGAGAACGACGATGATAAAGTACGCCCATACTAAATACCGTATCAAACGCTTCCAGTTTTGGTAGCTGTTCAATACCAAGCGGTAATAAGTTGACGCGCTGATCGTTGCCCATCATTTTGCGGATCGCTTCAAACTGCACTAAAAATAATGTTGAAGGATCAATCCCATAGACTTGCCGAGCGCCTGCACCGAGCATGCGCCACATATGATAACCATTGCCGCACCCGACATCCAGCACAGTGCGGTTGCTTAGGTCGCTAATGTGGGGCAGTAAGCGATCCCATTTCCAGTCTGAACGCCACTCTGTATCGATGTGTACCCCATGCATATGGTAGGGGCCTTTGCGCCAAGGATGTAAAATCTTGAGTATGTTTTCGAGTTTTTGTTGCTCGCCTTCGCTCAATGGCTGCTCATTATTGACTGATACCGAGTCTTTAACATCCACGTGATCGGGCACGGCATCGGAGATTTTTTTGAGTGCACGTAGCCAGCGATCGAGATCGCCATGCGATTGAGACTGCCAATCATCAAGCTGTTGTGGCAGGACATTTAACCAAGATTGCAGACGGCTATCTTGTGCGAGAAGTTGATAAACATTACCAAAATTAAACATGAAATCATTACCTAAAAACGAATCTGAGACAGATGGGGGAAGTGACCGTTAGCGAGAGACTTCTCCATTAGAATTATTTTATCGCGAACATTGAGCCAAAATTAAAGCACTGGAACCACACTTCGCAACTGCTAAAGCCCAATGCTTTAAAGCGCTCGCGATGTGTGGTGATCGAATCCGGTTTCATGACGTTTTCTATGGCGCTGCGTTTTTGGGAAATTTCTAACTCGCTGTACCCGTTGGCACGTTTAAAGTCATGGTGAAGATCAATCAGCAGCTCATGGGCGCGTTCGTTTTCAAATACGTATTTTTCGGACAAAATAAGAAT